>CAZJNL010000013.1:0-15965 GCA_964546515.1 uncultured Oscillatoria sp. | reverse complement strand
TCTTGTTTCCTCTCCTGAGGCGGCTGGGGGGAAACGGCTCTCACCGGCCCGAACTGCATTCCACCGGCACAGTCCAACGGTTCAGAATACAGTTCAACCCCACCCCCAACCCCTCGCCAACTGCGGGGAGGGGAGAAATTCTTGTTTCCTCTCCTGAGGCGGCTGGGGGGAAACGGCTCTCACCGGCCCGAACTTTAAACACCGGCACAGTCCAACGGTAGAATAAGCCTCACAGTCTCGTTCTGCCACCATCTGATGACAATCACTCCAGTGCAGCCATCTACCGGCACCAGCGCCGGTTCACACACCCTCGTTAAAGACCCATCTGCTATCCTCAAAGCGCTTAAGCACGGACAAGACCTTGCCGGTGCCGACTTGCAGGGTGTGGATCTCAGTCAGAAGGATTTGTACCAAGTTAATCTGAGTGGCGCACAGCTGCAGCGAGCCAATCTCAGCAAAGCCAGCTTGCTCAGAGCCAATCTCAGAGATGCGGACTTGAGTCAGGCTAACCTCCGGGGTGCGGATTTGCGCGGTGCGGATCTCACCGGCGCGAACCTTGCCGGTGCGGACTTGCAAGACGCCTACTTGCAGCGCTGTGACTTGCGCAAAGCCAAACTTGGCGGCGCTAACCTTGCCGGTGCCAAGCTGCAAGTCGCTCTATATAATAAGGAGACAATTTGGCCTGAAGGGTTTGCCTGCAAAAAGTGCGGGGCAGTTGGGCCTGGTGCCCAGCTGAGTGGGGCTTACCTGAATACCGCTGAACTCCGGGGTGCGGATCTCACCGGCGCGAACCTGCTGGGAGCCTACCTGAGCGGCGCGGACTTGACCGGAGCGAATTTAGAGGGAGTGTCTTTAAGCGGAGCGAATCTCCGGGACGCTTTTATGACGGGGTCTTATTTGCGGAATGCCCGGTTGAATGGTGCCGAATTGCAGAATGCGGATTTGCGTGCCGCTGACTTGACGGGGGCGGAGTTGAATAATTTGCAGAGTATTGCGGGGGCTGATTTTTCGCACGTTCAGGGATTGAGTGCGTCGGTGAGGGGGATGCTGTGCAGCCGGCCAACCGCCGAGTTGGACACTTGGAATCCGTTTACTCGCCGCACGACTCGGGAGAGTTTGATTCCCCAGTTAGGGGAGTAGGGGAGTGCCGGGATTGAACCGCCCTCACGCCTAGCACGCGCCCGGAAGAGGGGAGGGAGAGGCGAGTGCCTGGAATTGAGCTGGGGGGATGGGATTCATCAAATAGAAGACCAGATTTGTTGTATCCTGTCGCGGACTCGCGCCCAGTCGCCGGCATCTAACCTTCCTAACCAGCGCTCTACCAAACGCTTTTTCTCCAACCCCTTTTCTAATGTGTTCACTTTATGTAACTGAACCGCAGACTGCCGCCTTAACCCTGCTTGCTGCCATTCTGCAATTTCGATATCGAAAACCGTCTGAGCCGGTTGAGTGGTAATCATATCGACGATGATATCTTCATCTTTTGTATCCAGCAATACCAGTCCCGGACGGCGTTTAGATTCGGTTGCGCCGGTGAAAAGGAAGGCGACCAGAACCACTTATCCCGGCTGATAAGTTTCCACAGTTCAAATATCGTCATAGATAGTGTCTGCATCGCTGCTGTCAGCGAAGAATTGCTCTGCGGCAAGCAGAAACCAAGGGGTTTTTTCTTCTCGCTCGTCCTCTTCGTCGTCAGATTCTGCTGTATCTGCCGGAGCGCTCACCATAACTATAACTCTCACTTCTCGATTCGCTGGCAATTTGTTCAAAATTGCCTCAGAAAATTCGAGTCTTCCATCCCCGGGCTATTGGGCTGGAAATTCGCAGTATTTCATGTGCTGTAGTGGGGCTGAGACTTGATGGATATGATAGAAATATGTTAACCTATTTACACTGGGGGTGTTCGCCCGATTTCAATGGCCGGCGTCAGGAAGGCACCCGCCGCCAAATCTTGACAGTCGCGTGATCACTGCCACTTACTAGAGTCCGCCCATCTGAGCTAAAAGCGACGGAAAGAATCGTTCTGGAATGACCGCTGAGAGTGCAGATTTCTGCGCCTGTATTCAGAACCCACAGTCCGATATTGTTGCCACTACTGCGACTAGCGAGAGTCTGCCCGTCCCGGCTAATGGCGACAGACCAAATCGTGCGCCAATGACAAGTGAGAGTGCGGATTTCTCTCCCTGTACTCAGCTGCGACAATTTGACAGTCATGTCGGAACTCCCACTAGCTATAATCTGCCCATCCGGACTGATGGCGACACAATCAACTGGAAAAGAATGACCTGTGAGATTGCGGATTTCTTTGCCTGTACTCAGCTGCCAAAGTTTGAGAGTCTTGTCATAGCTGCCACTAGCGAGAGTCTGCCCATGCGGGCTGATGGCGACGGAACGAACGTCGTTGTAATGGCCTCTGATAGTGCATATCTCTCGGCCTTCACTCAGCAGCCACAGTCTGATGGTGCGGTCACGACTGCCACTAGCGAGAGTTTGCCCGCACGGGGAAATAGCGACAGAATAAACTGTGCTGGAGTGACCTGTGAGAGTGCGGATTTCTCTGCCTGTACTCAGCTGCCACAGTTTGATAGTCCTGTCACGACTGCCACTAGCTAGAGTCTGCCCATCCGGGCTAATGGCGACGGAATAAACAAAGCCGGAATGACCTGTGAGAGTGCAGATTTCTGTTCCTGTACTCAGCTGCCACAGTTTGATAGTCTTGTCCTTACTGCCACTGGCTATAATCTGCCCATCCCGGCTAATAGCGAGGGAATGAACATAGAAGGAATGCCCCGTGAGCGTGTGCACGCATTCCCAAGTTTGAGAAACCACTCCAACGGGTGAAGCCGGCGGCAAATTCCCATTAGGTTGCACCGGCACTTCGGGTATCGTGGCGCTGAGAGCCGGTGGGAGTGATAGCTCAGTCGCCTCAGCCCCGTCACCGGGCTGTTGTCCCCCCCCGGAACGAGAATCTGGAGAATCTGCCTCAATAAAAACCCTCTGGCTAATCTCCTCCTGCGGGACAGCCGGCAATAAATCCAACCAATCCCGCACTAACTGGGGGCGGTTGTCGACTTCTAACTCCATCCCAGTCAAAATCGCCTGATTCACCCTATCGCTAATATTGGAATTAATCTCCTTTGGTGGGGTTAAGGGAGCGTTTTCCCATTCTCGCCAATCTGCAGGGGTTGGCGGTATTTTAGTCAGTACATAGTACAGCGTCGCCGCTAGGGCGTAAACATCGGTGTACTCTGCCAGTCTGGCTTTCCGGACATACTGTTCCGGCGGAGCAAATCCGTCTGAGTAGCCTATGGTATGGTACTGAGTGCGGTCGCGCACAAACCCCCGCGCCAGACCAAAATCAATCAGCACTGCTTCCGATTGATTGGAGCGCATCATGATGTTAGCCGGCTTGACATCCCGGTGCAGCAACCCTTTCTCGTGAAGCACGCTCAGCGCTTCGCCAATTTGCCGGATGTAGAGCAGCGCTTCTTCTTCCGACAGGACGCCCCCTAAACTGACTCGCCTACCCAAATCTATCCCTTCGATGTATTCGATCACCATGCAGAATAGATCGCCCTCACGAAAGGCGTTTTCAATCCGCACGATATGCCGGTGTCCGCACAGGGATAGCTGTAAGGCTTCGTTGTGGAATCTCTCGCGAAACCAGTTCAGGTTTGGGTTTATCAAAACTTCATCTTTCAGCGTTTTGATGACAGCCCGATTGCCTCTTCTGTCCCTCGCTAGGTAGGTTATGCCCAAACCCCCCTCTCCTAGCTGCCGTTCTATAATGTAGCGCTCGCCGTATAACTTCTGCCCTGCTGACCAAGCCATAGCTGCGCACCTTGACTCTGCTGTTCATTGTGGCACACTCTCCAGCAATGCCGGTGCCTGCTTGTCCAATATCTGCCACAAGTCTCGCTCACACCGGCTTAAAACCGGCACGAGCGCGCCATATCCCTGTGCGGACTTCAATCCCCGGCGGTTTCAATATTGCCGGCGGGCGTTCTCAAAAATTGGCCTTCTTCTGCGCCTGCGCCATTTTTTTTGACCTGGGGCTTGACTCTGGTTTGAGCTGGGTGTATACTATTTAATAATGGGATAGGCGCGAAAATTTTATTTTTGGCACTATTCCCATTATCAATAGTGTATCCCCACAGCTGGCAAGAGTCAACCCCACCCCAGGAAAAATTTGGGCGCGGCGGGTCAATCTTTACAAAATTTAAACTTTTGAGGGCAGATTGTTCTAATTGTAGCCCAGACAGCAGGCACGCTCCCAATGGCTGGCATTGCCAGCTTGACTGTGGAGAACTTTCAGCAATGCCGGTGCCAGCTTGTACAATATCTGCCACTGCTCTCGCACAACGCCGACGAGGCCCTAGGCACGAGCGCGCCATATGCCTGTGCGGACTTCAATCCCCGGCGGTTTCAATATTGCCGGCGGGCGTTCTCAAAAATTGGCCTTCTTCTGCGCCTGCGCCATTTTTTTTGACCTGGGGCTTGACTCTGGTTTGAGCTGGGTGTATACTATTTAATAATGGGATAGGCGCGAAAATTTTATTTTTGGCACTATTCCCATTATCAATAGTGTATCCCCACAGCTGGCAAGAGTCAACCCCACCCCAGGAAAAATTTGGGCGCGGCGGGTCAATCTTTACAAAATTTAAACTTTTGAGGGCAGATTGTTCTAATTGTAGCCCAGACAGCAGGCACGCTCCCAATGGCTGGCATTGCCAGCTTGACTGTGGAGAACTTTCAGCAATGCCGGTGCCGGCTTATACAATATCTGCCACAAGGTGCGATTCGTTTTTCCTAAATGGCCCACTAATGGCCCGGGACGGGAAGCCTGGTTGATCAGAACCTTACCGTGACAACTCGACACTGATCTACATCAGTGTTATTGGGCAGCGCCTGTAGGTGAGGCGCTGCCCAATAACAGCGTGCCCGAATCCTACCCCGCAAGTGCAGCGGTGAAAGCATCACCCCTACTTAATCAGGTAGCAACTGGTTGGGTAAAGCGGGGTGAAAAAGCAGAAAGACTCTCAGCCGAATAGGGTAGCTGTCGAGCAAGAACCCATGTGTTACCTTCTGTGTGAAGGTGCGACTGAACCATCGTTAAGATAAGGGGGCCTAACGGCTGTAGGCGTTTCGCCGTGCGCTCTTAGCGCAATAAGGCCCCGGCCAAAAAGGCCAAGGATATGGGCGTTGGCGTTTCTTAGGACGACCAATAGCACTGCCCGATAAACCCGGTGGAAAAGCATCACTCTAAAGGTTCAAACCAATCAGTGTTGGGAACGAAGTAAAGAACCCATAGCTCTTGTCCGCAAGTAGGTAGCAAGCCTATAGCTGTGGGTGTGGGGGATGATGGCGGAAGCCAATGCCTTGCTGTAATGGCAGGGATATGCAGATAGCCATCGGGTAGCGTAAGAGACGGAGTTCTAAGTAGCCCTGCATAAGCCTAATACCACGGGTTAAAACCGATGGTGGGATAAGTCTGATGCGTACAGTGAGCCAAAGACTGACACCGTAACTGCCCGGTGTAAAGGCAATAACAACATGTCCTAGGCGGAACGCCGTGCGCTCAACCGCGCAAACGTCAAGTAGCCATCAAGGCGGTCACGATGATTAGGGGTGAATAGAAATCCATCCAGTTGAGGGACAATAATCCTTTTAGGCGGGTTATGCGCATTTAGGAGATGTTACCTCAATGTCCATGACAAGGATTGCGTTACTCAGGAGCAGTGTGCGGGGTTCCCAGCAAGCACGGTTTTGTAGGAGAGGTGGTTGGGGACACCCTGCCACGACTCTCTAACTCTCCCACAAGCAGGCTTCCCCAGGGCACGAGCGCGCGGCTTGCCCTCTGCGGATTTCAATCCCCGGCGGCATCGATTGCCGGCGGGACCTGTGAGAAATTGGCCGTCTTCAAGGGCGAGCGCCATTTTTTTTTGACCAGGAGCTTGACTAGCCGCGCGGGCGGGGGGTATACTCAATATAATGGGATAGGCGCGAAAATTTTATTTAAAACCATATTCCCATTATTTATATTGTATCCCGCCAGCCGGCAAAAGTCAACGCCAACCCTTGAAAAATTTGGGCGCGGCGGGTCTTATTTTTCAAAATTTAAACTTTTGAGTGAGATTTTTCTAATTGTAGCCCAGACAGTCGGCACCCGACCTTTGATTGGCATTGCCGGTGGAGAGTCGAGCCGTCAGCAACACCTGTGCCTGCTTGTACAAGAGCCAGCACTTGTCTCCCGCAAGCCTGCTTCCCCAAGGCACGAGCGCGCGGCTTACACTCAGGAGATTTCAATCCCCGGCCTGGCTTCTAGTAGGCCGGCGGGACTTGTGAGAAATTGGCCGTCTTCAAGGGCGAGCGCCATTTTTTTTTGACCAGGGGCTTGACTAGCCGCGCGGGCGGGGGGTATACTTAATATAATGGGATAGGCGCGAAAATTTTATTTTTAGCACTATTCCCATTATTAATAGCGTATCGCCACAGCCGTGAAAAGTCAACCCCTATCTGGAAAAATTTGGGCGCGTTGGGTCAAACTTTACAAAAGTTTAACTTTTGAGTGAGATTTGTCTCATTCTAGCGCAGAAAGTCGGCGGGAGCCTCCTGATTGGCATTCCCAGGCAGTAGGGGCGGGGCCAATTGTGCCCGCCCGGAACGAGAGAACGAGAGAGAGCGAGAGAAGGAGAGAAAGCCCGCGCCGGCGGGGGAAAGTTCCTGTAGCAGGTAGGGGCGGGCTAGAACAAGCCCTCACTCATCCTCAGCAAAGATATAGCGATAGAGATCGCGCGGATCGGGTTCTGGGCTTGACTCGGCAAACTTCACCGCATGATCAACGGTTGCCTGAACCTTCTTCTCGATCGCCTTCAGCTCGTCGAAGTTGGCCAGATTTTGCTCGGTCAGATAAGCCGCAAGCCGCTTAATCGGATCGCGTGTGAACCAGAACTCCTTCTCTTCCTTGGATCGCAATTCATCCGGATCTGCCAGAGAGTGACCCCGGAACCGGTAGGTCAGCGCTTCAATCAAAGTGGGGCCCTCACCGGCACGAGCCCGGGCGATTGCTTCCCGAGCAACGGAGTATACCGCCAGCACGTCCATGCCGTCCACCTCAACTCCCGCCATCCCAAAGGCGCTGGCTTTCTTGTAAATCTCCGGATCGGAAGTGGCCCGCTCGTGAGCCATGCCAATCGCCCACTTATTATTTTCCACCACAAACAAAATCGGCAGTTTCCAGAGAGCCGCCATATTCAAGCACTCAAAAAACTGGCCATTATTGCAAGCCCCATCGCCAAAGAAGCAAGCCGTCACCTGATCGGCGCTAGCGTCGCCCATCGTTTCGCGGCGGTACTTCGTTTGGAACGCCACGCCGGTGGCTACGGGGATGCCCTCCGCCACGAAAGCATAGCCCCCCAGCAGCCGGTGTTGAGCTGAGAACAAGTGCATTGAGCCACCTCGTCCCTTACTGCAGCCGGTGGCTTTGCCAAACAACTCGGCCATCACCTCTGATGCCGGCACGCCGGCACTGAGAGCGTGGACGTGGTCGCGATAGGTGCTGGAAACATAATCCTGATCGGGGCGCATGGCCTTAATGACGCCGGAGGAGACAGCCTCCTGGCCATTGTAGAGGTGAACAAACCCGAACATTTTGCCCCGGTAGTACATCTCGGCGCACTTGTCCTCAAAAAAGCGCCCCAGTACCATATCTTCGTACAGCCGCAATCCTTCTTCTTTAGTGATTTGTGCTGTGCGAGTGTCAAATCGCGGTAAAGTCCGTTCCTGAACCATTGATTTTTCGTACCCTTGCAACAATATTTAGTTATTTTATGAAAAATTGTTCCACTTATCAGTTTTTTAGGTTTTCCCCTAATGGTTAAACTGCAACAACCTATATCGGAGCAGGGGCGGGTTTATCAATACTCAAAGGCCACTAGCAGTAGGGGGCGGGTTTACAGATATCCTTTGTAGACAACAGATATTTCGAGTGAACCCGCCCCTACCGGGGTGAACCCGCCCCTGCATGGGGCCCATTTTCGACTGCTTGCGCCTTTTTCTGCTTATTTTTGAATGTCTCCCCAGTAGCAGCCCCTATTTGGTTAGGGTTACAGCAGATTCCGAATAACACGGAGCTACGATCTGGTAGCTCCCAGCCCTGGCGTTCGCACAGCAGCTAACCGGGACTTTCACCCCTCTCGACTGGAGCGGCGACTTGCAGGTTATACAGTCCTACAGTTTATCATCTTTTTTTATAAATGCAGCGACTGAAATCAATACTAGAAACTGATTGTGTCAAAATTAAGATTATTTCTCAGAGCGGGCTGCATCTGGGGAAAAGAACTTGACGGCCCAACGAAGGTGTTCGTCTCATCTGGGCGTCAAAGCCTGTGGAGCGCCGGCAACACACTCTCAATCGAAACTTCGCTCGAACTTGCCCCCCTCTCAGGGAAGGAGAGCCGCACCCACCGGCGTTGCAAATCGGGTAAGGGTCATGGGCCAACAATCAAACCGTTGAGATTTGCTGGCGGGTAGAATGTATTGTAGGTTACGGGCCGACTTTAGAGAGCCAGCAGGTGTGGGAAATTGTGTTAAACTAAGCCTCGCGAGTTACCCCGCCTGTACGTCGTAGGAACCTTTCGTGAGACTTTCGCCTCATCCGGAGACTCAGTTGCTGGACAATTGACACGAGTACCAGACCCGTCTTTACGGGTTTTCAAGTCGTGGCAGTGTTTGTGGAGTAGTTGCAGGTTGTCATATCCATTCCCGCCGCCTTTAGCCTTGGGCTGGATATGGTCTATTTCCCACAAGTCTCCCGGTTTGAGTGTCAGTCTGCAGTGGGCGCATTTACCGAGCTGTCGCAACAGCCGGCGTGCTACTGACGTTTTAACTTCTGGATGTTGCCCCATCCTCGCGCTCCAATATACGAGGTTGCCCTCATACGGGCTGGCATCTCCCTTCACCTTAACGTGTCTCACTATCGGAATCTCCGCGTGTTTACACAAGGGGAAGTAGCTGTTTTTCATTTTGGCGGCGAATGTCCAATTGTCCTTACCGTAGTCCCAAAGGCCGTGCGCTCTTAGCGCATGGTTTGCCAGTATTTCTTTGCGCACCACTTCCCTGTTTTTTTGGGGTGGCGGCGGTGTGTCCAATGGCGAAGTTTGGAGTAGACCATGTCGTCCAACTCCGAGTAGGTTTCTTTACTGCACACTGTTGAGTAGTAGTTGGCCCATCCCTTTATTATGGGGTTTAAACGCTTAATTAGTGCAACCTGAGGGGCTGCTTTGTGGGCGTCGATGACCTCTCCCATCTTTTCGTAATGCAGCTTAACCTTTTTCTCCGCGCTTGGTGATGATTATTTTGAACCCTAGTCTTTGGCCCTTCGAGTTCTCGCCTGATTGGTGTTTACCCACGGGAAACTGCCTAATATTGAATCCCCGGAAATCAAACCCTGGTTTTATGCCACCCTTGCATTTCGTGCAGTGTGTGGGCGATACGGGTCTTGGATTGACTGAGTTGCAGTCCAATCCCCTTCCGCCAGTTAGCTATTATCTCTTTGCATGTTTGCACTACGCTAAGGTTCTCGTGGAGTACCACAAAATCATCAGCGTATCGGATTAGACTGAGGGCGTTTCTCCTTTTTGTCTTGTCGCCTCCTCCTTTGAGCGTTTCTGCGTATTGCTTAACCCTTGACTCTAATCCATGTAGTGCAATGTTGGCCAGTAGGGGGGATATAACTCCGCCCTGCGGTGTGCCTTGGTCTATTTCCTGTAACACCCCGGCGTCTCTCACTCCGCCCTTCAGCCACGCTTTAATTTGGCGGCGTCAGGAGGGGAATGTGGCCACTTTTGCTAGTAGAGCCTTGTGGTCAATCCTATCGAAGCATTTTGCGATATCCGCATCCAGCACATATTTGGCCTTATGCTTAATCGTAAGAAATATCGCTTCGATTGCATCATGGCAGGAGCGCCCCGGTCTGAAACCGTAGCTTTCGGGGTAATATCTGGCAACACATTCGGGTTCTAACGCCTGCTTCACTAGAGCTTGTAATGCGCGGTCGTACATTGTGGGGATTCCTAATGGCCGCTTTTCATCCTTTCCGGGTTTAGGAATCCATACCCGACGTGTCGGTCTGGATTTTCCGGTAAGTCTTAGTTGGCCTACTAGGGCGAGACGTTGCTTTGGGGTCAGCGATTTGACGCCATCCACACCAGCCGTCTTCTTGCTACGGTTGTCTTGTGTAACCCGCCGTACCGCAATCATCTTGGCACTCCGGGAGTGAAGCAGGGTTTTTTGGCAGCCCAGGAACAGACTTGTAATCACCACGCGGGGCTGGCTTGATAAATCCGTTTTTGCAACTTGTACAAGCGGCGCAAGAGCTTCTTCCAGTTAACCTGGTTCCACTCTTGCGTCTCGGTTATCCCGTCGGGAGTTGTTAATTCGGCTAGATAGCTTATCCATTGCTTTTTCACAGCAATACCATTCCTTACAACCGGGTGTCCGTCTGCATATCCCCGGGCAATCCCTGGGGCCTTGGCTTCTGACACCATCCTGACCACCCGCATCTAGGGACGTTGGTCCTTTGAGTTTACGTCTTGGTTGATTACCCCCGACTCGACCTGACAGGGAGATATCGGGTGAGTAACATCGTTCCCTTACAGTTATTTGTTTGGGGTTTTAGAGTGGTACTATCCACCGGGTGCAAGGGCGTGTGCCTAGCAGTCCATCTTGGATTGGCTGCTTCCCGTTCCCTTTTGCCGTTTTGGCCCCTGCCTGTTAGCCTTATTTGGCTGGTTTATCATAACTCTGGTTCTGGCGTATGTTTCTTTTGTACCCATAGCCCCTTGCGGGCGCGATTGCCACCGTAGGCTGGTAGCACTAGCGCCTTTCTACCCCGCTTCAGAGATTGATGACCAATCGCTACCCTGGGGTCGCTGTAAGGTCGGCACTTAACCGGAAGGACTTGGCCTGCTGGCCTCACCGACCTAACTGTCCAGTTGTCAAGGTTCCGTTATCTAAACCAAGCTGGCCGTCCCTGGCCTTGGCTGGCCATTTAGGCACAAACGAATCGCACCAAAAGTTATAATATCTAGGAGGGGGGGTGCGACGTAACTGATCGGGGGAGGTGCCAGGGCTTGGGCCTAAGGCGTCAGATGGTAATGGTGCCGCTATTGAAAAGACGGATGGCTGGTTAGTATAGATTAATTTAGTTGCTCACCGCTGGGGAAGTGGACTGTGCGCATCCCGCTGGATTATTACCGGATTTTAGGCTTACCGATACAGGCTACAGCTGAACAGCTGCTGCAGGCGCGTCGCGATCGGGCGCTACAGCTGCCGCGACGGGAGTATTCTGAGGTGGCGATACAGGCTCGCAAACAACTGATCGACGAAGCGTACGCCGTACTCAGCGACCCAGAGGAGCGCCAAGCCTATGATGCCAGTTTTATGGCCAAAACATACGGGCTGGAGCCGGAGTCAGGAGTCAGAAGTCAGGAGTCAGGAGAAATACTCAATTCTGACCTGTGGAGTCCGGATTCGGGCGCAGATAACCACACCCCGAGCATTGAAATCGATGAGAAGCAATTCGCCGGGGCCCTGCTCATCCTGCAAGAGCTAGGGGAATACGAATTGGTTCTCAAGCTCAGCCAGCCCTACCTCAGCAGTGGCCGCTTCGCTCTCAAGCTAGGCCGGTTTGGAGACCCCCAGCTAGTAGGGGCTGATATTATCTTAACCGTCGCCCTGGCTTGCTTAGAGCTGGGTCGGGAGCAATGGCAGCAAGGCCAGTACGAAAACGCCGCCGCCTCCCTGGAAACAGGCCTTGAACTCCTGCTGCAAGAAGGTCTATTTCTTAACGTGCGGGGGGAAATGCAAGCCGACCTCTACAAGCTGCGCCCCTACCGGATTCTGGAGTTGCTCGAGAAAAGCGAGTCAAACACCGCTGGGCACCGTAAAGGGGTGCAGCTGCTGCGAGACATGCTGCAAGAGCGGGGCGGGATTGACGGCAATGGCAACGACCAGTCGGGGTTGAGTGTCGATGACTTCCTGCACTTTATCCAGCAGCTGCGGGCTTACTTAACGGCGGCAGAGCAACAAACCCTGTTTGAAGCGGAAGCGCGGCGTCCCTCAGCAGTGGCCACCTACCTGGCGGTTTATGCCTGTATCGCAGGGGGATTTGCCGGCTGTCGCCCGGCCTTGATTCATCGGGCCAAGCTGATGCTGCAGCGCTTGGGCAAGCGCCAGGACGTGCATCTGGAACAAGCGATTTGCGCCCTGCTGCTCGGGCAGACTGAGGACGCCTCTGCCGCCTTGGAACTCAGTCAAGAGTACGAAACGCTCGACTTCATCCGGCAACACTCCTCGGATGCGCCCGACAATTTGCCCGGTCTTTGCCTGTACGCGGAACGCTGGTTGCTTGAGGAAGTGTTTCCCCACTTCCGAGACTTGGCCGACCGACAGGTGTCCTTGAAAGAGTATTTTGCGGACGAACAGGTGCAAGGGTACTTGGAATCGCTGCCCGCTGAAGAGGAGATGGCCGGCGACCAGTGGTTGCCGGTGGCAACCAGGCTGACTCCGACTCCAAAAAAGGTGGAGAGCAAACCAAAGGCAGAACCGGCACCGCTGGTTTCCATCGCCGAGCGGATTTCCCCGACACTGTCTGCGGACATGCCTGCCGGTGGAACCAGTCTGCCGAGTGGGAGGAGTCCGGCTTCTGGCGGTTCGCAGACGCCCTTGCCGTTCCCCGGGGCTAGCGTACCCGGGGAGCCGGAAAACCGCCCTCAACCTTGGCCAGAACCAGGAACAGTTTCTGGCGCTTCCCGGTCTGAGCCGGTTGCTCTTCGCCGGCAATTGCGGCAGCGGACTGAGGAGTTGACCCTAAAGCCGGTGGAGAAACCATCGCGAACCCCAGCTGAGCCGGCAGAGCAGGCCGAGCGAGGGGGGGCGGCCACGGGGGGCCGCCCCTACAGCTGGCGGCGTCGGAGCGCAAAGCTGCTGCAAACTATTAAAGTAGAGCGGCTGATTGTGCTGGCGGTTCTGGGTCTTGTGCCGGTGGGACTGATTGGGTTTCTCGGTTGGAAAGCTTTGGCTTGGCTGGCGGAGAGAATCGCTCTTTCCTCAGGTCAGTCTCTGCAAGGAGAGCAGCCCTTGCTGCAGCTAGACCGGCCCCCGCTGCCGATTCCCAGCCCGAACAGCGATCCGCTCGCTGCTGCGGGCCCGCTGACCGAGGCAGTGGCGGTGCAAGTGCTTGAGAAATGGTTATTCGTCAAAGCGCAGGCTTTAGGCCCGAGCCATGACGTGCAGCAGTTACAGCAAATCTTAGTCGGTCCTGCCTTATCCGAATGGCAGCAACTAGCTGAAGATGCCAAGAGAGACAACTGGTACTGGCGCTACCAGCACAGCGTCAAGGTGGAGTCGGTACAGGTTGATGAGAATCAGCCGAATCAAGCTACGGTAGAAGCCAAGGTGCGCGAAGGCGCTGAGTTATATGAGAGTGGCCGGCTCAGTAAGTCTCGCGATAGCAACTTTGTGGTTCGGTATGAGTTGGTTAACAAGGATGGCCAGTGGCACATCCAGAATTGGCAAGTTCTGCCGTAGGAGGGTCTGTCAGCCTGGGGGGCTACCAGCGGTAGCGCGGGACACTGGGAAGAGGGGGAGACGGGGAGAGGGGGAACTTTAGGAGCTTTAGGAGCTTTAGGAGCTTTGGCAGCTCACCGTGAGCGGGAGAATCTCTAGATTCTACAAATTATCCCGTACCGGCGTGGATAGCCGCCCGGGAAATGAAAAATTTCAAAGGCCAGAAATTCAGGGAATGAAAAAAGAATCTTCATTCCCTGAATTTTTAATTTTTAACTTTAAATTTTTAATTCCCTCGTCACACCGTTGCTCCCTGTAGGGTTTCTTCCTGTGTTTGTCATGGAATCATAACATTTGGGCGAGGGGCCGGTGGTGTTGGCGGCGGATTTGTCATAAAACCGTGACATATTGCTCCCCATTTTTCCCATAAATGCGTAAATCTGCCTAGAATCCGCCCAGCAGCCCCTTGACCGAACCTAGTTTTTTCTGCAACATATAACTTAACAAAGCGATCCTGGCGATCCCAAAGAAAAGCTATTTTCTGGCATTTCTGTGACCGAGATAGTGTTGGAGCTACAGACCGCTGTGGTAGCCTCTGCCACGACCCACTCGTCAACCGGGGACGGGACCGCAAACTGAACAGAGGAGGCCGTCAACAACTCACCGCTAGTCCCAAGGGTTAGCGGGGGCGTAGAAATACAACCCCAGTTGACCTGTCGCCCAACTAGATAACTGAGAGAACGGAGGTGTGATGGGGGAGTGCTCTAGGTACGGTTCCGGGATGAAAAGCCCGTCCCGCGACGCTGTAACCCACAGGTTAAACAAATGTGGGGAAATAGATGCCTCTGGGATATGCCGCCTGATAGCTTTGATGGCAGGCAAGATGCCCGCCCCACAGGCAAACTATATCCTTTCCCCCCTTGACTGTAAGGGGGTTATGGGGTTCTGAGAGGCTGCTGGTGCCTGTGGTGAGCGGGCAACAGATTTTAGCTCGGTTCCCAGCCACCGGGCTGCAAATAAGCTACCCACTTACCTATTGGGCAGCGGTACATACTGCCGGCGCTCCCCCTACTCCTAATAGCAGCGGATGCAGCGGGAGGAACCTCAAGGGAAGACCGGATGGTTGTTTGCGAGGTTGATGTTCAGTCAGTGACTCAACAGATACCACCAGCACAGCCGTGCCGCCGTGACTAAAGCAGTAAGCAGGCAGAGTTGGTCGCGCTCAGAGCCACGGGTAAGTGCAGCAAGCCAGATGTAAACTCACGAGACTTATTAACTACGGAGGCACGCGGATAAAGTTATTGCCCAGTTTTCGACACAAGGCACGCCTGCGAGCGGGACGCCATCACTCGACAAGGCGTAAGAAGTTGTAGCGCTAACTTTGAGGGCATGCTGTACAACCGGCGAGGTCTGTAAATCAGGAGCGACCTACTTGCCGTCTAACCTATCGGAGGCCAATTCATGGCAAAAGAACGACCACCAATGGATGAGATGACATTGCGGCAACTGCGAAAAGTTGCAAGCGAATACGGCATCTCTCGCTATAGCCGGATGCGCAAGTCGCAACTGCTGGCTGCCATTCAAGAAATACAACGCACCAAAATTCCCAGTCAATCTCATAACTTGGAGGCGCAAGAAGAAGTGGAAGCTGCAAAATTTCAACTCGGTCAAGAAGATCGCACCGCCGACTCTCTTGCATCCGTCGATGAGGGGTTGGCGGAGCTGCCAGCTGGCTATGGTGTGAGCCGGATTGTGCTGATGCCGCGCGATCCGCAATGGGCCTACGCATACTGGGATGTTCCCAATGAGCGCAAACAAGAATTGCGCCAACAGGGGGGCCAACAGCTGGCTCTCCGCCTCTACGACGTTACCGACCTTAACCTGAACTTCCAAAGCCCTCACAGCATTCAGGAATACCCCTGCGACGAGCTGGCCCGCGAGTGGTACTTGCCCATCCCGGTGAGCGATCGCGACTATGCCATCGAAATCGGCTACCGCTGCGCTGATGGCCGGTGGCTCGTCTTGGCTCGTTCTGCGGCGGCACACGTTCCGCCGATTTATCCCTCCGATTGGATTGAAGAGAAATTCCTCACTATTGGTTGGGACGAGGAACTGCGCGGTAAGAAGTTCCTAGAACTCGTTGCCCCCGGCAGGCGTAGCGCGGCCATCTATGAAGAAATATTTGGCCTCGCTCAAAGCGCCGAGCGAGCCCGGCTTGCCGGCTCTGTGTTCGGCTCCATGCAGCAGGTGAGCTCCTTCGAGACGGTAACCGGCTCCGCCCAAATGGTCCCCGGTTCGGCCCAAATGGTCCCCGGCTCGGCTCAGATGATACCGGGTTCGGCACAGATGGCAGTCAGTTCCTTCGCGCAGGTTCCGGGTTCGGCGCAGGTGGGAGT
>CAZJNL010000012.1:0-17756 GCA_964546515.1 uncultured Oscillatoria sp. | reverse complement strand
ATTTCCCCTGCATGTAGGCCATTTGAGCCCGTTCGTAATCCTGTGCGTAGTCCGTAGTTGCTGGCATTTGCCCCTCTCTGCCCAATATGCTTGGATTTTGGATGCCCCGATTTGGAATTTCCGACTAATTCTGGGGTCTAAAATCTAAAACTCTTTATGCTGCCCACCGCGCTGAGCGAAGAATTTTCACCTGATCCAGCAGTCGGAGAACCCGATCCCCCTCCGCGTTCAACACCCACTCACCTTCTAGAAATGGCTCCATACTGTCACCGGCGGGAAATCGCCTCTGCAACTGAGCCACATCTAGCCAGTCCATTCCCACAATTCTGTCAACTGCTAACCCTAGTATAGTGTCAGAGTCTTCCACCGCAATCACCGGCAGCTCCGGTCGGTCGGTATTTAGGGGAGTCGCGTCTCCCAGAAATTGACCCAGATCCGCCACCCAGATCACTCGCCCCCGCAAGTTTAGGGTTCCCAAAAGCAAGGAAGACACGTTGGGGATCGGGGTAATTCGGTCTGGCGACGGCGAAATTACTTCCCGGATTCCCTTTGCCGGTAAGGCGAACTCATTGCCCGAAGGAACGTAAAACCGCAGGTGCAACTCACCTTCAGGACTTTCCAGCTCCTGAAATTCCGGTGCCTGATCTGGCCCGGTGCCGGTTAAAAAGTCCGGATTCCCCACCATTGCGCTGACCTCCCTATTTTCGGTGTCCGTATTTTCTCCTGTTAAAACCTCGAAAGCTGTTGTGGCTGGTAACTGGTGGCGTCCAGTGGTCCTCAGGTTAGGGTCTGGGGGCTTTGAGGTTAGTCCCAGACTTGTTTTCCCGCCTGTCAGCCCCTCTCCCCGGCTTGTCCCCTGTCCCCTGTCCCCTGTCCCCTGTCCCCCATCCTCAGCCTCGCAGCAGCTGTTTCACCGTTCCCACCAGCTCGGTTGGTTGAAAAGGTTTAGCAATATACGCATCCGCACCCTGCTTCATTCCCCAGTAGCGGTCGAACTCTTCTCCCTTGGAAGAGCACATCACCACCGGCACGTTCTGGGTTTTGGGATCTGCTTTCAGCCGCCGACAGACTTCGTAGCCATTCATCCTGGGCATGACAATATCCAGTACGACTAAATCCGGGCAATTATCCTTTATTCGCTCTATGGCTTCTACGCCATCACTGGCCACGGCAACTGTTAATCCACTCCCTTTCAGGAGGTTTGAGATCATCTCCCGTTGCGTAACGCTGTCTTCCACAACCAAAACTGTACTCATAACTTCTCCTACTCCCGGCTTGCTGGCGAAAACTATTAATGGGAAATATCCCCCTGCGGGCAAAAGTTAACCTCCCTGTAACCCTGACCAGATGGGCTTCAGGAGGGATCGGCGACGCCTGTCGATTGGGGGTAAATGCTTTGATGCCAATCACTATCGAATGCGAAAACACAGGTCTTGACGGGCAGTTTTAGGGATGGGCGTCAAGGTATATATTATAATATTATATTGACATATCCCTTAGGGAATAGCTGACGGACACCTCCTGATTGGCCCTTGACTCAAGGCTCCACATTAGCAAAGCTTTTGCAGACATTGAGCGCTCCAAGGCACCCCGAAGAGCAAGCGACTGCTAGGAATTACCAGGAGTGTTCCCCCGCAAAGGTATGGCGTCTGCCAGAAAGCTGCCGGCACTGGATAAATGCAAAGGGCAGCTAATGACACGCGCCGGCACTGGCGAGAACACCGTTTAGCTTCTAGCGCCAGAATTGGCTGTGCGCCGAATGCTTCAGGCCAAAGCCGCCGCCGGAGATGAATGGCGGACGGGATGTGGATTTTCCTAAGGGTATGGTAGATTATCTCAGGCCTGACAAGACATCTGTCAACCCGACGCATGTAGGGAATGGACAAATTCCATCTCCACCGGCGACGCATCAATCACAGGTCAGGGGGTGACAGCAGTTTACAAAAATTTACATTCGATTGATTTCACTTAGGCTCACTTGAGCTAAAATGAAGCAACTATCAAGTTAACAACCATCAGAGCGGCAAAACTAAAAGGCGCGACTCGCTTCCGCTTCAACGCGACGCCCGTTGGGTTTCTCAAGGAAAGCTCCCTCCCTTGCTTTCCGGCCAACGGTCATAGTCGCTGCGGTTGTGGCCTTGAAATAGACAGGGACAAGAACGCTTCCAGCACATCTGGCACAGAGCCACCAGAAAAACAAACACTAAGGCAAGCTCGGCCTGAATAGACGCCTGTGGACGGGAACCCGCGCCCCTGGCCTGGTTGAAGCCGGAAGTGAACGTCAGACTTGCGATCAGTAAGTTTGAGTAAGTTTCATAGAGGCGGGTAAAACCCAACAGACCTGAAAATCGGTACGAGCCGGTTCAACCTGGGGCGGATTCAGCTGAGAAGCATTTGCGCACTCAGCCTTTCAAAACTCGCAGACACCTCCTGCGGGCCCGCCTGCGCATCTGTGCGCAGCGGGCGGTATTCTCCCCCCACACCGATTTCGGGTTAGATAAAATCCGGTTAATTGCTCGTTTTTAATTTATCTCCCTCCCCCTCTCTCCACCGTTGCAGTTAATCAATAGGACATGATATCAGCCTGGGAGGGAGTCAGAGAAAAGGCGGCTCCTCTGGTGCGAGGCTACCGTGGGGGACTTTTCGCGCTCGAGATCGGGGCCGGTGCTGGCGCTCAGCTCAAAGGCGCTGATGGGGTAGAGGAGGCATCTGGCATATCTAAGTCTAATTCTGTTTCTAGGTCTTTTTCTAGCAATCTTTCAGGTTGAGGGTGTTCGGGATATCCCTGTCCGACATATTTTTCCACCAGCATCAATAACTCACTTTCGCCAAACGGCTTGGTGAGGTAGTCCGTAGACCCAACCATCCGCGCCTTGACTCGGTCAATAAAGCCGTCTTTGCCGGTGAGCATGACTATGGGAGTCTGGCGAAAGGCTGTGGATCTGCGGAGCATGGCACAGATTTCGTAGCCGTCGAGTTCGGGCATGGTAATGTCGCACAGGATCAAGTCAGGTTTGAGCTGAAAAACCAGACTGAGGGCCTTCAGGGGATTGCTGATGGCGGTGGCTTCGTAACCGTGCTGGCTGAGGATATACTCCACCGACTTGCGGACGGCAACTTCGTCATCTATACAGACGATGCGGGGCACTTTCGCCGGTTGGCCCAGCCCCAAGTCCCATTTACTGGCGGTGCTTGCTTTTGAGGCGGGATAAGACAGCTGCACTAACCCCTGTTGCACGTAAGGGTAAATGGCTCGCGCCACGGTCAAAACATCTCGATTCAGATAGCGAGCCAGCCCTCGTATGGTGGTTTGGCCATCCGCCCAGCGAGTCAGGGTCTTGAAGGTGTTTTCTGGCAAGGCTTCCCGCAGCTTTTCCGGATCTGAGATGACTGGGCACTGATTGGGGGACTGAATGTGGGGGTGAAACTGCTTCCACTCCTGGACGCGCTTCATAATCTTCGTCACCAGGGAGCCAATCTCCAAGGTGGTCAGTTGCGGTGCCAAAGCCGGTCCTATCTCAAAGATGAACGAACCTTGGTGGAGGCTGAGCAGGTCAAACAGGGTTTCGTGTACCATACTCTGGATGATGCTGCGCCCTTGGGCTGGGGTCAGGACGCGGTTTTCTAGCAGCGCCCACAGGTAACCGTACTCTGGTGCGTTGGTGGAGGCAATCGCGGATACCTTGATGCTGTCTAGGGCTGTGTCTGCCTTGTAGCGACGCAGATAGTCGCGCAGGCGAGACAAATTGCTGTCGCTATCATAAGCGGCATATATAATTTGACCGTTGAAGAAGAAGACAAACCACGACTGCCCCTGTGGCCTGGTATCGCGGTTTCTGTAGTGATCTCGCACAGCATACAAGGGTGTTAAGGGTGAACTATAGGCTTCTACGAACAGTTCGCCGGTTCGCTGTCCCAACTCAATGAGTTGCAGGATGCTGCGGATATCGATTTCATTTAAATTTCCCTGCATGCCGCTAAAAAGCTCTCCTTAAAACTGTTTGCGTCCGCCGGCATCTGTTGATAAGCTGTCTGTTGGCTGTTCCAGAATTGCCACGGCCCGCCGTGACCCTCTTGGGAACCCGCTCGCACACAGCAACTAACCAGGCGGATTTTACCCTATTATCTGAAACTCCGGCGCTATTACTCTGTGGTAGCATTTTGAGAGGCGCTACAGTCACTGCGCCGCTGGCATCAAGCCTTTTCATGGAGTGCCGCTCTCGAGAGCCGGCGAAAAGGGGTGACAGCAGTTTACAAAAATTTACATTCGATTGATTTCACTCGCTCAGAGAAACAGGTAAAGTGAAGCTAATATCAAGTTAACCACCTCTTTTGCGGCCAAACTAAAAGGCGTCAGCGCTTCAACGCGCGGGCGCGTTGGGTTTCTCAAGCAAAGCACCCCCAAAGGGGGCGCTGCGCTAACGTACCGGAGCTTTCCGGCTTCCGGTGATAGTCGTTGCGGTTGTGGCCTTGAAATAGACAGGGACAAGAACGATTCAATTAATCTGGCGCAGAGCCACCTGAAAAACAAATAAGGCTAGCTCGGCCTGAATATAAGCCTGTGGACTGGAACCCGCCGGCGGGCCTGGGTGAAGCGGGAAGTGAACGTCTTACCTTGCGATGCGCAAGTTTGAGTAAGTTTCATAGAGCGGAATCTACCTAATCTGACGTTCAAGGCTACCAGCTTACAGCAGGACACTTGGGAAGAGGGGGGAGAGGGGCGTTGGGACTAGAGGTTTCTGGGTGGGGAGCCACTAGGAGTTTTGAGGTGAGGGCGTTGGGGCGCTGCAGCTAGTGTGAGCTTCTCTTTCTCGTCCCCAGATCCCCGATCCCGAACCCCCTCCCCAGTCCAACGTTCGGGTTCGACAACCTTCCAGGCGGCATTGAGAGCTAACCGCCCTAATTTTTAATGCCGGCGGGGATTCTTCACTAGGGGCGGGATCACAGATATTCTCACTTCCCAGGGAAGATATTGCTCAACCCGCCCCTCTTAAGGTGTTCTTCAACAAGCCCCTAGTAGGGGCGGGTTTACATATATCCTGACTTCCCCGGGAAGATATTGCTAAACCCGCCCCTACAATTTTACAGATATTCTGACAAAGCAGGGAAGATATTGCTCAACCCGCCCCTACAAGCTCGATATCGAGTCCGCCGTACCTTCGGCGCAGGATATTGGCGGCTCTGTTGAGCACTGACGAGCCGCCCTTGTTTGGTTCTGTACAAGCCCCGACCGATTCCCCGGCTACTGAATTGAATATCTTTCACATATTCGCCGGCTTTTGTGACGATTTCGTCTCCTATAAATTTCTCTTTGCGAGCGTCGGTAATCCTTCCTCCACAAAGATAATTCGCCCCAGCCAACAGATAACTCAAATAAGCCTCCCCTCTCACCTGGGATACCTTCAAGCAGGTGTTACTGGCTTTAGAAGTGTCAGACTCTTCCAGGCTTGCATACTGCAATCCGTATCGCAGCTCTCTGAGAGCCGCAACGCTCACGCAAGCGTGCCTTTACCTTCTCTCGGAGGGAGGCTGCCCTTGATTTGTGCGAAGTTCTGATTGCGGCGCTTTCCCAAGTAGATTTCCAGCTTCTGTTCCCGATTCCAGCAAAACATAATATTGCGGGCGATTTTTCTGGAGAGGCAGGAGTTAATTATTAATCTGGCTGTTTTGTTGCGGCCATCTCGAATCCGACCGGCACGCTTTTGAGTTAGTAGGGGCGGTCGCGCCAATCTTCTCCACTTGAATGCGCAAAATCTAGCTGAAACGGCCCCTACTTTGCGATGGCTTAAATGGCCTAACTTTTGCTTGTTCACGAGACTTTGAAGTCTGGCTTTTTCTTTCTTGTACCAGCAATTAATTGAATTCAGGTGCTTTCCGTCCGTCCCGTCGGGAGCGTACTGCTTTGTGAAAGCCGGCAGCATTCGGATGTTAAAACAGCGCCGCGAGTCCGCAAGCGTCTGCGTTGGAAAGCCGCTTCAATTTTGACCTTAGTAATTTTCATGTCCAAAAATACTTTTTTCTCCTGTAAATTCGTAATTTTTACTTTCTTAGCTGGGTATTCGCCAGCTTTAACTTGCTTTAATACGGCTAAAAACGACCTTAACGATCGTTCGGCAACCTTGACAGTCTGCTGACTGATACCTGAACGCAGCAACTTGCTATTATCTCTGTCCTGGCCAATATTAAAGTTGCTGTTATAGGTCAGTAAAACTACTGTCTAAAAAGAAGGCTGCCTCACCTCGTAGCTGCCGACGATGTAAATATTATTCGACACCCGGCAAAGCGCCCTGAGAGCTTTTTACTCCCGGCTGCTTAATCGTTTTATCTGGTTTTTTTGCGTCAGGTACATTGGGTTATCACGTCACTGTATCTGTTAGTTTACACGAAAATTAGCTCCCTATTTGTTAACTTCTGTAAAGCCACAGGCCATCGAGTCCCGCCTTTGGGAGCCTCAAATACCGCGAATCGTCCGCAAGCGTCTGGGTTGGGTCTGTTGGGAAGGGGTATTTCCGGCGGATGCGAGCGATGGGGGTTTAAGCCGCACAGGAAAGGTTGGCCAACACGGCTGCCCAAAGGGGCTCCCAAATGGCTGTTTCACCTTGCGGTTGGAAAAACGCGATTAACCCTTGTCTTTCCGGCGCACGCACCTGCAGGTAGGTCTTTAACTCCAAGGGGAACGGTAGCCTCAAGGTTCGAGTTCGCTCAACCGGGAAACGTCTGCGTTGCGCACGCCTCGGACAAACAGCCAGCGTGGGGAAATATCTGGCTGTATTTGAGAGCCACTCGCGTTTACCGAGAGGGTGAGCGGTGGGTTGTTGACCTTTGGCGATACTGGCAGGCCGGTGGGGGCTATGGCCGAAGCGGGTTGGTGTCTTTTGAGTTTCAACTTTTAGTTTAATTTAAAACTGAGCGAGGCATGCAGCTTTCTGCCCTGCCAATTGGCAGGTGTTGAGGGGTGTCAGGGGGCGGGGGTGTGACAAGGAATCACACTCATCTCCCCATCCGCCGGGGATCCACCTTCATTCGTTACATTCGCTCTACAATCCGTTGCCGCCCTCTCCCTGTCTCCCCCTCCTCACACAATCCCCGCAAGCAAGTCGATTCCCTTTAGGTATGGGATGAATTGCGGGCAGCACCATTAGGTGCTGTGATTCAAAAAATGCTGGCTTCTCGCTGAACAGCAGGCGCTCGGCTGAATAGTGCCGGCCCCACTGTCCTGCGGTGTGTGATTAACTAAAAAATCCGCGAACATATTAACAGCAACGCCGGGCATTATCATGCTAACAAATCTCTCAATAACGTGGTTTTGAGAGGGATGTTAACTCATAAAAGCTCTTTATAAAATCCAAATGTTAGCCCTTACAGGAGTGTAGAGTTGTGGCGGCTACTGGACTTCCTCGTTCGTAGCGCCCTCAAGAGATTTTCCAGTTTCCACCGGCTTCTCAAAAAGTTTGGGCTGACCGGCATATCTGTTATTTATTTTTCCTGGCAATCCTCTAGATTAGAGCGCTTTTTAAAATATATAAGAAGGTCAAGGTAGTGAGAGAGGCTAGGAATTATAGTGCGAAATAAAGGGAAAATGCGTTCTGCCTGCGGTCAGCGGTGGGAGTGCCGGCCCAAAAGAAAAGTCGGAGCGGGGGAGAGTCAGCTCCCGCCTGCGAGCGCTAGGTGAGGTTTTGTTGCGGTTATCTACTTAGAGGAGTCGCTTTTGTCAGAAATGCCGCCAGAATCAACCAAGCCTCGAAGGCAACGCCCTTGTTGAAAAAGAATATTCCGCGACCGGATAAAACCGCAAGCGGGAAACTCGACGGTGTCAGCTGAGCGCTTCAGGTTTCTTAGCTTGGACTGCCGGCCACGCTCGGCAGCAAAGACCTGCAGTGGTATAAGATTAAGTGTTTTGACAGGTGCGCCGGCCTTGGCGGCTAACGCCGACGGATAGTGCTGCCGTCACCGTTCGAGTGGAGCTAACGCAATCGGACTGACCGGCCTGTCCCACAAAGGTTCTGGAGGTAAAGGGGGAGTTTTTCCACACCGGCTTAAAGCCGGGCGGCAGTTTCAAAAAATGGGTCAGTTCTGGGGCCAAATAAAAGAAACAGCAAAAAGCAAAACGGAAAAAGAAAGAATTCTTCTTTTGCCTGTTTTCTGTGGTCTTTTTGGCTGCGAGCGAGCGGGCCGGCAGGTGGGATGGGGAAACTCGTCCGGCGTGCGCTCTGCGGTGGGAAGCTGGACAGTCTGGCAGTGAGGCGTCACCCCGCGCCCCAGGGCGCTGCTGCAGATCCGTTTCGGAGGTTGGAGTAGCGTCATTGAGAATACCCCAGTGGGGGGTGTGATGTTTTCCAGTGTCGTAAACTGGTTTGGAAAGGCTTTTCTGGCTGTGTCAATTCCCCAACCCTGTGGCAGAGCTGCACCCTTAAATCTGGGGAGCGCCAGCCGGCACTCGTGTTAGCTCAGCTGGCGATTGGCACCTCGGTTAGACTGGAAGCTAGGTGGTGGGATGGCTTTGTCCTCCTAAGCTGGGTTTAGAGATGAACTAAATCCTCAGGGGAAGGTTTAGTCAAAAATTGGCCATAGAGATATCAAGAGGACGATCGGCGTGCTGTATCTAGCAGAAGTACAAAAACAGAAAAGTGGCTTTATTGGTGGCGGCAAGACAGAACTCAAACTGCTGGCCAATCAGCGGGGGGAACAGCAGAGTTGGTTTGCCGTGACGGGTGAAGAGGTGATTCCAGCTGAGGAAGCGACCAACTTCAGTCCGGGGGCGCTGGTGCTCGTCGATCTGACGGCTAACAAACAAGTGCAGCGGGTGTACCAGGATACGGCTCGTCAAATGGTCAGCATTTTGCAAAGTTTCTCCCGCCAGCAGGACAAGTTCAAGACCCAGGAAGAAGAAATTGAACAGTGGAAGCAGTCGTTAACTTACCAGAGTCAGGAGCTCAATCGCCGGGAGATGGAATTGCAAGCCCGGGAAGAACAGCTCGAACAGATGGAGGAAGAATTTGAGCACCTGGAGGCGCAGCGACAGGAAATTGAAAGCAGCCGCGAGGAGGCGAACCGGCTGCGAGAAGAACTGGAGCGAAACCGTCAGGAACTGGAGGAAGCCTGGGAAAACCTGCGAGGTGAGATGCGGCGTCTGGAGGAGCTGCAGGGGCAAGTGCAGCAGGGCTCGGGGCAGAGCAAGGACGAGCAGCAGGCTGGCTATATCCAGGAATTGCTCGACCGGCTCTGTCAGGCGATCGAGCCGGCAAACCCGGCAGTGGAGACGCTGAATGGGGCATTTGACATGGTTGGGGAGCAGCAGTCTGTCCTGAACCACCACTGGCAGCAGCTGGAACAAAAACGGGCGGAAGCGGAGCAGTTGCAACAGCAGGTAGACCGGCAAGCTCAAGAGCTGCGCGACCGCACTCAAGAGTGGCAGCAAGCGCAGTCGTCTTTAGAGCAGGCTCGCTCTGAGTTGAAGGTGCAGCACAGCAGCCTGACACTGAAACAGGAGTATGCTCGATTGCAGCAGCTGAGCCTGCAGAGCTTTGAATATCTGCACCAGCAAGTTTACCGGCTGGCAGAGATTGCCGATAAGGTCAGTATCAGCCCGAAAGTGGATGTGGAAGCGCTGGAGCGGATGCCTTTAGATAACCTGCAGGGTGTGGTGGAGAACCTGCAGAAGGATTTGGAAAAGGTGCGCCGCTTTGTGGGGGATCAGGAAGAAGAGCTGGGGATGCAGCGCCAGACTCTTGAAGAGGTGCAAGCGAAACTCCAGCGAGCCAGCGATCGCGATCGAAGCCAGGTGGAAGCGGAACTGGCAGACGAACAAGATCGATACAAGATGCTGAATGAAACGCTGGTGGGACAGCGCCGCAATCTCCGCGAGCGAGAGGAGATTCTCAGCCAGCACCAAGCAGTGCTGTGGCGGCGTCTTGGCAAGCCCGCCGGCACCGGACAAGACGGTCAGCAGGATTTTGGCTCTGTCCTCAGCCAAATGGAGGCGCAGCGGCAACAAACGGCTGAGGAGCTGCAAAAGCTGGAAAGCCAAATTGAGCAGATGCGACTGAGCATTGAGCAAGCGGAGGAGATGATCTCCCGTCAGGCTGCCGATCAGGCGGCGCAGCACAGCGAGATCGAGCGGCTGGAAAAAAAGTTGCTTGAGCAGCAAACAGCAGCAGCTGAACTCTGGGGCAAGGTTAATCTCTATCAAGAGATGCTCCAGCCGGTACAAGACCACCTCAACGATCTGCGGCAAAAGCTGGAGGCAGCTCTAGGCGGTCTGCATGAGGTTCAGCAGATGGATGAGTATCAACTGCAGTTGTTGGCGCAGCTCAGGGGGGTATTCTCCAGTTTGATGGGCGAGCAGGCGTAACAGCTGGCAGTTTCTTAGAAACATGAAGGATGAAGAGTGAAGGCAGAATTAATTCGGCTTTCATCCTTCTGAATTCTGAATCATTCTTTCGCTTTTGAGCCACTCACCGGCAACTTCTGCTGGCGCGATGTCTGGGAAAGGGGCTGGTATCTCGCAGGGTGAGTTCCGGAGGAACGCACCCTACTGACTTCTTATCGGCAATTTCTGCGAAGGCATGTTAAATTCTTGTAAAGAAGTGGGATGTGTGATGTAGTGATTTTATGAACCGCAAAGACGCAGAGGACGCAGAGGAGGATAAGAGATGGGCTTTGCTATGGCAGATGAGGCGGAAGTGGAAGGTCATAAAGTCGATTTTAAGACCGGCGTTCTGGAGGAAATTTTTTAAAATCCGCTGGCGTCTGTTAGCATCCTTGGCTGCTAATTAGGGGCGGGCTTACCCTCCTGAATCTGCGGGTAGCAAAGGGGCGCTCAAAAATTTTATGTTTTTCTGAGAGTTCCAAAGCTTATACTACTTTCTTTATTAGCCCCAAACTTTTTCTCAAAAACATGTCCCAACCCAAAGTGTTTGTTACTCGCCGCCTTCCTGATGTTGGACTGGAGCAGCTGCGCCTTCTGGCTGAAGTTGAAGTCTGGCCAGATCGCCTGCCGCCCCCTTATGAATTGTTACTAGAAAAGGTGAAGCAGAGCGATGGTTTGCTGTGCTTGCTGACTGACCGGATTGACAGAGAGCTGATAGAGGCGGGGGCGTCTCTTAAGGTTATCAGCCAGATGGCAGTTGGCTACGATAATATCGACATTCCGGTAGCTACTGCACGAGGAATTCCGGTTGGCAACACTCCTGATGTTCTAACTGATGCGACAGCTGATTTTGCCTGGGCGTTGCTGATGGCAGCTGCGCGGCGGGTGGTGGAGGCGGATAAGTTTACTCGCGCCGGTTATTGGCAGACTTGGGAGCCAGATTTATTGCTGGGTTCTTCGATTGCCGGTGCCACGCTGGGTATCGTCGGGTTTGGACGCATTGGTCAGGCTGTTGCTCGTCGCGCATCAGGTTTTGACATGCGGGTTCTCTATTTTAGCAGGCCCCGGCGCAACCCTGAACTGGAACAATCAATTGGTGCTGAGCCGGCAGAATTCGATGTCTTGCTGGGGGAATCGGATTTTGTGACGATTCACACTTCCCTTTCTGAGAATACTTACCACCTGTTCAGCGACCGGCAGTTTGAGTTGATGAAACCTGAGGCTATCCTGATTAACACGGCACGGGGAGCCGTAGTAGATCCAGACGCACTGTACCGGGCGCTGACTGGGGGTAAAATTGCCGGTGCTGCGCTGGATGTAACTGAACCAGAACCCATTCCTTTGAATAGCCCGTTGCTGACACTGAATAACCTGATTGTCAGCCCCCACATTGGCAGTGCGTCGCGCCAAACTCGCTTGCAAATGGCTATTATGGCTGCTTCTAATTTGGCGGCTGGACTTAAAGGCGAGCGCTTGCCTTATTGCGTCAACCCTGAAGTGTATGAGCGAGGGAAAGGCGAGTAGCCTTGGCTACCGGATAGAAACCAGGTTTCGCAGGAGTTACCTGGTTTCTAGATACTCGCATTCAAAATACCGCTCCTACTCCGCCACACCCACCCCACACCCCTCGTGGGGTTCGAGACGGTACGCCTGACGGCTTTTGATTCCGAGCGCAGGGCGGCGCAGGCGGCGTCGAGCCTTTGCACCTGACAGCCAGACGGCTGTCGGGCTGGGGTGCAGCGGAAATAGTCACGGCTGACCAAAAGTTTCTAACAGGCATTTAGAAACCAGGAAACTTAAAGAAACCTGGTTTCTAACACCCAGGCGAGACTTGTCAACTGAATTTAGATGGGTTTTCCCTGTGCGCAACCCCAGGGCGACGGCTGTAAAAAACGGGTGCGTCAGCAATAGAGCTCGCCCTCACCTCACCGGCGCTCACCGCGGATTAGCACCCTACTAATCACAGCCCCTGCTGCCACGGCTCAACCAGCGTCTGCACCGCGCCATCAGGCTTGAGCAGCACCCGAATTCGCACCGGCTCCCCTCCTTTCACCGGCGAAACAAACGGCTGATTCATCAACGGCATGCCGGTGCTTTCCACAAACTGATAAGACGCCTGCCCCCGGGGAATAATCTGCCCAACTGACCCATCGGCATTCACCGATATGGTATACTCCAGCGGTTCCTTCAATCCTAGCGGGGGTTTCCAGCGCTGCGCGAAATAATTCATCGCTTCCGCCAGCTGCGGCATCTCCTGAGAAGTCGTGCCGGTTTGCGCCTCAGCCTGCTTGGCAGTCTCCCCAGACGCACCAGCTTCCGGCAATGGGCTGTGCGGTGCCGGCAATTGCGTCAGCTCAGAAGTGCTAGCTGGCGGCGAAGTGCTGTGCGGTGCCGGCTGAGGAGTCTCCCCACTTGCCGGCGCACCGGCTCTGGGGTGGGGAGCTTCCCCGCTTCCCGGCGCACTCGCTTCTGGCAATTGGCTCCGCACTGCCGGCTCAAAGTCAGGCAATCCCGGGATGGGGGGCAGTGCCGGTGCGGGATCGCTATTGCCGGCTGCAGGCGGGGCGCTTGGCGAGGGAGCCGCCTCAGGCTCCCTGACAGCCACAGGAGGAACCGCCGGGGTGGGGATAACTGCTCCCTCTGTGGCAGCCGCCGGTGGAACCGTTTGGTGGGGGGCAGTTTCAACCGCCGGCGCTGGCAGCACTGGGGCGGGAACGTGAATCGACGTTGGCGGGGGCACCGGCGCGACTGTCTTTGGCACTGCCGGTGCGGAGTTGGGGACAATCGCCACCCTCGCCGGTGCCGGTGGCGACGAGCGCGGAGTCAGGGCGACGGGCCCGCTGGCGCTGCCTGCCGGCATCTTTAGCGGAGCGGGTACAGACGCCGCAGGCACTGGAATTGTCGGCAGCTTAGACGCCACTGCCCCAGTCGCCGGCTCTGGAGTGGGCGGCATTGCTCCATCCTTCGGCAACTTGAGAACAGGAGCGCCCAAGACATCCGGCGGCGGGGCGGGCGGCGCAGGGGGGGCAGGGGGCGGCGGTTGCAGCGCCACCGGCTGTTGAGGGGCTGCCGGTGCTGCCATCTGGGCGTACTGCCGCTCAACGAGTTTCAGCCCCGCCGTGGCTAACCCCAGACTCACCGCCACCACCGCTACCGTTTTCGCCCACAGCGGCGGTTGCTTCAGCCAGTTGGAGCCCTTCTCCCTTGGCAATCCCACCACATCTGCGGTATACTCATCGAGCGCCGTCCCTAAATCAAACAGTTGCAGCGAGCTCAGGTGAATTGCCTGCCCTGTTTGCTCAGTCGCCAGCGTCCCCAAGAACAAGTCATGGACTACCAAACTTTTCCGCACCAGGTAGATGTCGGTGGCTTCGCTCTCAGCTGTCTGAGTCTTTTCCACCTCCGCCGGCGCTTCTGGCAGCTCAACCGGCTGCAAATGCTCCCCACTCCCCTTCCCATCCGCTTTAGCTGGCACTGCAGCCGCTTCAGCCTCAAGTTCCCAGGCGGTGGGTTCAAGCCGCATCTCGACTCGACTTGCTGGCAGCGCGGGGCTTGCCTGCTCCTTACCATTTTCCTCCGCTTTTGTCAATCCCTCAACCCCTTTTTCCGCCGGAGACTGGCTGAGGAATTGCCGCACATAGGCGGTAACGGCTTCTTGGAGGGCGTCGAGTTGAGCGCGGTTGCCCCGAATCGTGACTTGTTTGTCTTCTGGCAGCTGGGGCGCGTCAAAGTGAAGCTCAAAGCGCAGATCCTTAAAAGCTGCAATGCCTGCCCACCGGAAAGGAAGCGAACCTTTCGCTGTGATTTCCAGCGTACAAGTGGGGGGCGTGTACCGTCGCAGAACCATTTTGATTTTACAGTTTAGATTTTAGAAGTTGGATTGAACTAATCGCTAACACCTACCGCCCCGTAGGGCATTGTGATTGTGGGGTGCGGGTGTTCGTCTGGCGGGTTTATTTACATCCGGCATTGTGTGGCTTCGATTTCCGGTGAACCCGCCCCTACTGGCATTGCGCCCGATCGAGGAGGGCTAGCCAGAGCCGACGAGAACCGCTCGGGCCGGTATAGAATAACAAATCTATAAGAAGTTTCAGAGCCAGTTGCGTGAGCGTATCAGTAGATACATTTTCTCCCTCTTCCATACGCTCTTGATAAGTGTTGCAAAAATTATCTATATAGTCTCCCAGCAAAGCGGCTTCGTGGGGCTGGCGATTTTGCTCCGTCAGCTGTTCCAGCAGAGCCACCGCACGGCGGATTAATTCTTGGTGTTCTTTGGCTAGGTAGCAGCAGATTAACACCAAACCCCGCGCTTCCTCCACATCCAGCCTTTTCCGCCCTCCTTCCCCCTTGCGCAACGGGTTCGACTGGCGCAACCGCCACAGCGCCACCCTATCCGACACCATCGACTCGATTTTCAATTCTGCCGCCGCCCTCAGCATGGCTTCCGAACTGATGCCGGTGAGCGTTTCCAGGGCGAGCAGGACTAAATCTATGTGGGCTTTGATGTTGTCCAGTTGCGCCGGTGCCGGCGCATTAGCAATAGCCAACTCCTGCGACTCAGGTGTTGGCGCGGTGGGTTTCACGCTTTGGCGCATAGCTTCAAAATAGGGCATAGAAAAGGCACTGGCATCCCTGTTACCAATTTTGATACCAAGATCCTCAGGGTTGGCAGCAGTTTCCCACCACTCTACCCCACTGGAATATACAAGGGGCAATTTTTATTATATCTTGCCTCAGCTTTTCAGGATATCTATCCCAAGAAATAAAGTAGGTGGACAAAACTCCACCGGCACCCTCGCATCCATCCAGATGCCCATCCGGCTCGTCCGCCCACCTGCGTTATCTCCCAGCACATTTAGATCCTGCTGTCAAGGACTTGCAGCTAAATTTCCCTTCAAGTCTGTCTGACCGCAATAATAATGTCTTGTCCGCTCAAAAATTGTTCCCGTTTTGGCCACCCGCCGTAATAAACCGGCTCCACCACCTGCAGGCCATTTTTTTCATAAAGCCCCCGAATGTAGCCCTGATCGTAAGCCACAGCAGCTTCCGGCACAAGCGGATCTGCGACGCGGCACACCCCGCCCCCACCCTCTTTGAAATCCAACTGCAGTCTTTTCGTCTCAAGCGCCGCCAGGGATTCCGCATTTAACAGAAAATAACTGCTCAAACACCGGCCATCTTTTTTCAAAACCCGCGCCACCTCAGAAAAGTAGTTTTCCATATCCTCAGGCAGCATGTGCGTGAACACCGAGGCGAGAAACACAAAATCAAAGCACTTGTCCGGATAGGGAAACTTATACTCAGCGGCTTTGATTTCCCCTGCAGGATTGTATTGCAGATTGTAAACATTAGCCCGGAGAAACCGAAAGTTGGGGTGTTTCGGGGGAACATTCTCTTGACACCAAGTCACTCCCGCCGGCTCGATATCGAATCCTTCATAGCTCCCCCCATTTTTCAAATACTTTATCAGAGGCAGAGCCATGGGACCGGCACCGCAGCCAATTTCCAGGACTTTTTCATGGGGTTTTAGGCCGGCCAGTTCTACGAAATACCGAAAGAACTCTTCTCCGATTTGTTTAAAGTTATTAATGCCCCCGCTGCCAACTGCTTTAATGAGTTCAATGGGGGGATAGAGTTCTTCGGTAACAAGAATACCTCATAGAGATGGTAGAGAACGAACCGCATTTCCCCCAAGGACGCCAAGAAAGAAGAGGGAAGGGGGTGAGGGTTATACCCCTCTCCCGCTCTTGTAGAGACGCGATAAATCGCGTCTGGGCTGGGGGGTGAGGGGATTAGCGGAGGTAGGCAACGGTGACACCGGCACCTCCATCTTCGGCGCGGGCTAATTCGTAACGCTCGACGTGGGGGTGCTGCTCCAAGAAAGCGTGGACTCCCTGGCGCAGCTTGCCGGTGCCTTTGCCGTGGATAACCCAGACAGCGCCGCTGGTGGGAATGGCTTGGGCAATGGCGCGATCGAGTGCTATTTCGGCATCGGAGACTCGGCTGCCTCGCAAATCGAGAGTGTTGTGGGAGGTGCGAACGGTTGGCAGTGCGGCGGGTGCGGGTGGGGGAGAGGGTGCCGGTTTGGGTTTAACCGGCATTTCCGGTTTTTCCCCGTCGAGGGATTCGATATCTGCCAGCGAGACTGTCATCTTCATCTGCCCAAACCGCACACTCAGTTCGCCGTCGGAATTGGGGGCGCTGATCACCTCAGCGGTTTGCCCGAGGCGGGGGATGCGAACCCGATCTCCGACTTGGGGGCGGAAGCCCGGTTTGGGTTTGGGGGGCGGTTCCTTGCGGGAAGGCAGGTGCCGGTCAGCGATTTCACTGAGGGCTTCTGTGGCTTGCTGAGCGTCTGCTGCGGTGGCGGGCCCTTGCTGCAGCCGGCGGATGACAGCGGCAATTTCGGCTTTGGCTGCTAGAATTGCTTCTTGAACTGCTTTTTCTTGGGAAAGCTTGAGCTGCAGCTCGCGCTCTTGCAGCCCGGCTGCTTTTTGGGAGAGTTCCCGGTGCAAGCGCTCAGACTGCTTGACTAGCTCAGCGGCTTCTTTTGCCTTGCTCTCTTGACGCCGGCGCTGATCTTCCAAACCGGCAATCACCTGATTGATTTCCTCTGTCGCGCCGGTGCCGGTGAGGGTTTTAGCCAGCTCGACAATTTCCGCAGGCATTCCCAGCCGGCTGGCGATGGTTAGGGCGTTTGAGCGCCCGGGAATTCCCCACAGCAGGCGGTAAGTGGGCGAAAGGCTGGCATCATCAAATTCCACCGAGGCGTTTTCAAAGCGATCGTCCTGATATTTGAGCGCTTTGAGTTCGCCGAAGTGGGTGGTGGCTACAGTCAAGCTGGCGCTGCCGGCCAGGTGCTGCAGCAGGGCAATGGCCAAAGCGCTGCCCTCAGAGGGATCGGTGCCGGCACCCACTTCATCGAGCAGCACCAGGGAATTTTCGGTGATGTCTCGAAGAATGCGGGTGATGCGGCGGATGTGCCCGGAGAAGGTGGAGAGGCTTTGCTCGATGGATTGCTCGTCGCCGATATCCGCCAGAACTCGGTCGAACCAGGGGAGTTCTACCGGCTCTTTTGCGGGTACGAACAGGCCGGCTTTTGCCATCAGTGCGGCGAGTCCCAAGGTTTTGAGGCTGACGGTTTTGCCGCCGGTGTTGGGGCCGGTGATGGCCACAACCCGAATGTGGGGCTGAATCAGCAAGTCAGTGGGAACCACCGGCGAACCTTGTTCGTGCTGCTGCTGCCACACTAGGAGGGGGTGGCGCAGGTGGCGCAGGGTGATGGTTTCCCCTTTCTGGCTGCGATCGATCAGTCGCGGCGGGTTGGCTTCCAGCCACAGGCTGTAGCGGGCGCGGGCGGTGGCGATATCCAGGATGGTGACGGTTG
>CAZJNL010000011.1:0-17915 GCA_964546515.1 uncultured Oscillatoria sp. | reverse complement strand
ATGATTATCTGCGACGTGATGATGCCAGAAATGGACGGCTATGCCTTCGTCAAGCATGTCCGGGAAAACCCGAAAACAAACTCGATTCCAGTTCTGTTCCTTTCTGCCAAGGGTCAAAGCTCAGACCGGGTCAAAGGCTTGAACACGGGGGCTGACGTATATATGGTCAAGCCGTTCGAGCCAGAAGAACTGGTCGCTCAAGTAGAAGCCTCCCTCAAACAGGCATCCCGCCTGAGCGAGCATCAGAAGAAGACCGCCGACAGCGGGCACAAGATCCAGGTGCCTTTTAACGTGGAGTTAACGCCGACAGAGCTGAAAGTAGTCCAGTTGGTGGCGCGAGGGCTGGCGAATCGGGAAGTGGCAGAGATTATGAATGTCAGTCAGCGAACCATAGAAAGCCATGTGTCAAACATGCTGGGCAAAACCAGCCTGCACAACCGCACGGAGCTAGCCCGCTGGGCGATCGAAAGCAACATGGCCTGAGGGTTGGAGCGAGCAAGTCAGCAAACGGTGCCACACCCTTTTGGGCCTCCCCCCGGGCCAATTTCCACAGGTCGTTTCGCTTTCGGCAATTCCTGTGATGTCAAACAGCAGCACGCTTCGGGAGCGTGACGCACTTTGGGCTCGGGCGCAGCCACCCCTGAAGCGGCTTCACTTGCTTTCCCGACCAGGAAGTCAAATCAGGGGCGTCAAGAACGCGGTACAGTTGAAAGGTGGGGGCGGCGTTGCTCTCGTGACGACCGGGCCTCACCTAGCATCTACTGCATGAAATCACGCGGTTTTACAGCAATAAGGCAGAATTGGTGCTATTTTAATTAAGATAAGCTGAAAGTAAGGCAGAATTGCGATCTGTTAAGTTGAATTAACTGCCGGTGTTATATTACCCTGGTAAGGGGGCTGTTGAGCAAGCTGACGCTTTCTCAGCTCCCCCTTTACAAAAAACCCGACCGGGCATCCAGCCCGGGAGGTTGTGGTACAGGCATGGAAGCCGGTAAGCGGGGTGGCGCAACCCTTGCGGGCGTGCGGGCGGACAGGTGGAGAAGAGGAGAGAAATCTCATCCATAACAAATTATAAAGGAGGAGAATTATTTGGGGTAAAAATTGCTAAGATAGAAGAATGACGTAAAAATTTTTCTACAAATTTTAGACCTAAGTTTCTATGGGTAATTTAATGAACCGTCTGTCAATTTTTGTGGACGGTAACAATATGTTCTACGCGCAGCAAAAAAACGGCTGGTTTTTCGATCCGAGACGAGTGCTGGAATATTTTACCAGAGATAAAGATATAATGCTGATCAACGCATTCTGGTACACCGGCCTCAAAGATCCGCAAGACCAGCGGGGGTTCCGAGACGCACTGATCAGCCTGGGATACACGGTGCGCACGAAAATCCTCAAAGAATATTACGACGACAGTTCGGGGCGGTACTCGCAAAAAGCCAACTTAGACATAGAAATAGTCGTTGACATGTTTAACACGGTGGAGCAGTACGACCGGGTAGTTCTGTTCAGTGGGGATGGGGATTTCGAGCGAGCTATAGAGCTGCTGCGCTCCAAAAACACCCACATAACCGTAGTGTCAACGGAAGGAATGATAGCCAGAGAGCTGCGAAATGCCACAGACAGGTACATCGACCTGAATGACATTCGCCAGTACATTGAGAAAATAGACTATTAGCTCTCATGCATGTCATTCGCCAACAAAAAATGACTTCAGACAAAGGAGTTGGGCCAGCTGAAAGGTAGCGAAAGGGGTTTGAAATGAAGACAAAACAGGACAGGATAATTATATTCGATACGACGCTTCGGGATGGGGAGCAGTCACCAGGGGCAACCCTGAATGTGGATGAAAAGCTGACCATCGCCCGCCAGCTGGCAAGACTGGGGGTGGACGTCATAGAAGCAGGCTTCCCATACGCCAGCCCGGGGGATTTTGAAGCCGTGCAAAAAATTGCCCGAGTGGTGGGAGTAGAAGCAGGACCGACAATCTGCGGTCTGGCTCGAGCCACCAAGCCGGATATCGAAGCCGCCGCAAAAGCCCTCAAACCGGCAGCCAACCCCCGCATTCACACCTTTATCGCCACCTCCGACATCCACTTGGAGTACAAGCTCAAGAAAACAAGAGCGGAAGTGCTGGCCATTGCAGAAGAAATGGTCGCATACGCCAAGTCGTTTGTAAACGATGTGGAATTTTCCCCCGAAGATGCCGGTCGGTCAGATCCAGAGTTCCTGTACCAAGTGCTAGAGCGGGCCATCGCAGCCGGGGCCACAACCGTCAACATTCCCGACACCGTTGGCTACACCACCCCAGCAGAATTCGGTGCCCTAATCCGGGGCATCAAAGAAAACGTCCCCAACATCGACAAAGCCATTATTTCCGTTCACGGCCACAACGACCTCGGCCTAGCCGTGGCCAACTTCCTGGAAGCCGTGAAAAATGGGGCGCGGCAGCTGGAATGCACCATCAACGGCATTGGCGAACGCGCCGGCAACGCCGCCCTCGAAGAACTGGTGATGGCGCTGCATGTGCGCCGGCAGTATTTCAATCCCTTCCTGGGACGCCCCGCAGATTCCGAAGAACCGCTGACCAATATTGACACGCGGCAAATCTACAAAACGTCTCGCTTGGTTTCCAGCCTCACCGGCATGCTGGTGCAGCCGAATAAAGCCATCGTGGGGGCCAATGCCTTCGCCCACGAGTCGGGCATTCACCAAGATGGCGTACTCAAGCACAAGCTGACTTATGAAATCATGGACGCCCAGTCCATCGGGCTGACCGACAATCAAATCGTGCTCGGCAAACTCTCGGGACGCCACGCCTTCCAAACTCGCCTCAAGGAATTGGGCTTTGAACTCTCAGAAACCGAGTTGAACAACGCCTTTCTCAAGTTCAAGACCTTCGCGGACAAGAAAAAGGAGATCACAGACTGGGATCTGGAATCGATTGTCAATGACGAGATCCACCAGCCGCCCGAACTGTTCCGCCTCGAACTGGTGCAGGTGTCCTGCGGGGATCACTCCCGCCCCACGGCAACTGTTACCCTGCGCACACCGGATGGCGTTGAACTCACAGACGCCGCCATCGGCACCGGGCCGGTGGATGCCGTCTACAAGGCCATCAACCGAGTGGTGAACGTGCCCAACGAACTGATTGAGTTTTCGGTTCAGTCGGTGACCGCTGGGATTGACGCCCTCGGCGAAGTGACCATCCGCCTGCGCCAGGGAGAGCGCGTGTTCTCCGGACACGCGGCCAATACCGACATCATCGTGGCCTCCGCTCACGCCTACGTCAACGCCCTGAACCGGCTTTACGCAGCCCTACAGCCGGCCATCGTCAAGGCAGCCTCCTTGTAGAGACGCGACATGTCGCGTCTCTACGACATGTCGCGGCACGGCACCGGCCAGATTGCTGAGAACCGCTCAGTCTTGAGAGAAGGTTTGTAAAGTTTTGTAGCGGCGACCACTGGGGTGTTTTCTGGCCTGGAAGCCGAAAAACTGCATTGACCACACCAAAGAAACCAACTTAGCTTTAATGGGAATTTTGGCCGGTTTAACAGGGCTTCTAAAACCTGAGGCGTGCCTGACAGTCCCACGGGCGCAATTCCTTGCGCCCTTTTTATTGCAAGCGCAACCGGCCACAAATGTGCCGGCAAAAACGTCAAGACGGGGGGCTGTTGTCGCTGCGGTTTATAAATAACTGGACAAAAATAAACGGAAAATCAAGAAACCAGGTTTCTTAAAGAAACCCGCTCTATGGCCACCGCTTAACTGTCCTCTGAAACGAGCGAGACATTGGTAGTGGGCATTGGGCAGTGGGCGATGGGGCATTGGCTAGCAGGTGTGGGGGAGGGTGTGTAAATATCCCAAGCTTACCCGAGACATAAAAGCGCGAACCCGCCCCTACTTTTCTTCCTTGTTCCTTGTTCCTTGTTCCTTGTTTGAAAGATAAAACTGTTTGATTGCTGCGTTTAAGAGAAAACCATGAACTCCACTCACAGAACCATCGCCATCTTGGGAATCGCCACAGCCATCGGTGTCGCGGCGCAATTGCCCGCAGCCAGCGCCCAGCCGCCCCAAGCCCAAATCGCCCAACAAATGAGCGCTGAGGATTTGTTCAGCAAAGGAATGGACAAAATCGAAAAAGCAGACTTCAAGGGGGCGATAGAGGACTTCACCCAGGTGCTGCAGCTTCAGCCCAATATGCCCGACGCTTACTACTTCCGAGGGCTAGCTCGCGATCTGCTAGAAGACAATCAGGGAGCACTTCAGGATTACAGCGAGGCGATTCGCCTGACTCCTGCAGGTCTTGACAGCACCTATGCCTACAACAACCGAGGCACCGTCTACGCTGAACTGCAAGAATATCAAAAAGCCATTGAGGATTACGACCGAGCCGTGCAAAGCGATCCTAACAATGCTAACGCTTACTACAACAGAGCGCTGGCCCACTCCGCCCTGAAAGACTCGCAGAGCGCTATAGCAGATTTTAAGAAAGCCGCAGATTTGTATAAAGAGCAAGGAAAAATCCAGGACTACGAAGACGCCATGAAAGGCATCAGCGAGCTGGAACAGCCGACTGGCAACCGGTAAGGTTTTAAAATATAGTTCAGGGCAAAAGCCATCGGGCAGCAGTGCTTGGTCTGTCTGGTGGATTTATTATCTGGATGCGAGGGCGCTGCGATGAAATCGAAAACCATAGCCACTGCAGCACTGCTGAGTGTATCTACCCTGATCGCAAATGCAGCTTGTGCGGAAAACTTAGAACATACCAGACAGCTACTGGCTACCAAACAGTGTGCCAAGTGCGACCTCAGCGGTGCGGGGCTGGTTCTGAGCAATCTGGCCGGTGCCAACCTCAGTGGCGCTAACTTGATTCGCGCTAATCTCAGCCGCACCGAACTCAGCGCTGCGGATTTGAGCGGGGCTGACTTGAGGAGTGCCAGTCTGTTCGGTGCCAACCTGGCCGACGCTAACCTCAAGGGTGCCAATTTGGCCGGTGCCGATCTGAGAAATGCCAACCTGGCCGGCGCTGACTTGGCCGGTGTCAACCTGGCCGGTGCCTTCCTCAAGGGTGCCGTCGGAGTGGGCGACTACACCGGCAAGCTGGAAAACCTCTACTCCTGGGCGATGGAAGAGGGGCAGCGGAAAAACTACACCGGCGCAATTGAATATTTCGACCGGGCGCTGGAGATCGACCCCAAATTTGCCCGGGCTTACCTGGGGAGGGCAGCAGCTCGCGCCGAAATAGGCGACTACTCGGGGGGCACGCTCGACGCCCAGCAAGCGGCACAGCTGTTTTCAGCTCAAGGCAATCAGGGTGGCTACCAAGCCTCACAGATATTGGTTAAACAGATTGAAGTCTATCAGGAAAGAGCCAAAGGCGGGGGCGGCGGTGGCGGTGGCAACCTGCTCAACGTCCTCGGTAGCTTGCTGCTGCAGTTCATGTTTTGACAGTCTGTTTTGGCGAACCGGCGTAAGCGTTGCGGCACCCTAGGAGCATCTTCCCGCAACCCAAGCAGGCATGAACGCCACGGGAAGTGCAAGCCGTCCTGGAGCGCGGTCGCGGGCCAGTGGCCGTAAGCGTTGCGGCTCCGCAGGAGCATCTGCTGCCCAAAGACTATCGGGAGCCAGACGAGCCGAAACTGTTGCCTCACTTCCTCAATCACATGTTTTGCTGACCAGTTATATTTCATTAAAATCGCATAATTTACATGTATTTGCGTGCGTGAGGTGCGTTCCCCTGGGGGGAACGCACCCTACTGGTTTGACTCTTGTAGAGACGCGATAAATCGCGTCTCCCTGTCCCAGATGCGCGCCGGTTGCGAAAAATGTACCGCACTGATATGAAAAAGACTATGAAAATGCCCGTTCTGTTTGTAGAGACGCGACATGTCGCGTCTCTACAGCCGGAAAGCTACGCCCCCATAGGTTATGCAAACTATATGTAAATCACCAAGGGCTGCCAATTATCGTAAAAGCTGCCCAGTAGTAAGGATGAGATAAATTTTCAGCCGGCAGCACCTCGACTGCCGGCAGAGGCAGGCTCCCTGTGGGGCGCTGCAGCGAACCCCAATGCTTGCGGACTTGCCCCCGGATCGTGCCTCACTGCGCCGGTCTGAGCGCTTCTGCCTTAATCGGAGCGGTTTTCAGCTGCGGGTAAAATTCACTGATCAGCGCCAGGGTGCCTGCGTCGCTGACGTACCACAAACAGGCCACAGCTGACTTGACGCCGCTCTGAACGGCTAAACCGCCAAACCCCAGCTCTGCCTGTTTGTCCCCGATCGCCGTTCTGCAGGCACTCAGCACCAAAAGCTGCACCGGCGAGTTTTTCCAGCCGAGCTCGCGCCAGGATGTCCAGCGTCAGCTTGGCGTCCCAAAACTGAATGTAGGAGTTGCTCGGTTCCCCGGGCAGGAATTCGGCATGGGTGGCGAGGTGAACAATCCCAGATTCTCCCACCCTCACCAAACAGCCCTCTCAGCATGTTTAGAACTCAGGCTCATTTTTAGATCGTGCAGTTTGAGTCTTTGATGAGTAGACTACTCAACCTTACAGGGTAGATCGATGAACCCCTTACTAGGTAAGCGTTACACGCTATAAGACGACCGGCACTACCCCCGTAAGGCTAACTACAGTTACCCGGCTGCCTGGGGGTGAATTTAAACTACCAGGGATTGATATAGTACCCCCTGACGTGATATTAAGCCCCCTCCACTAATACGGAAGGCACCCCTACCGCTAACTACCGTGCTTAATTTAATTAGTGCTAGGTACTTTACTTGACAGGCTACCCCTGTTACGCTGCTAGTATAACCAATGGGGTTAAGCAGGCATCACACCTACTCAACCCCTACCCCACTTGTACATCAATTACAACCAGGTATATACCACTAGGGCTGAAAGTAAAGCTGACAGCAAATCAAAGTCTAAGACTACTGCCAAGTCAAAAGAAAAGACTAAGGCATCCAAGAACACTGTAGGAATAGAAAATTATCAAGGACGGATACGCCTCAATATCCCCTGGCAGTGGAGCCTTGCACTGTGGAACGTACCGCAGAAGCGTGTCAGCCGACCGCTCCCCTATACCCCTGAAAACCTAAAGTTTGCTGAGACAGTAGCCAGCAAAATAGAACTGGCTTATCTATCACACTTAGTCGGCACCGGCACCTTTGATCTTACCTTAGCTGCCTACGGCGTCCCTATAACCCACTTATCTAGCGGGACTGACACTCCCCCCAAACTGACTTTACTCGCACTGTTTGAGAAGTGGGTTCAGTTTCTACTGTCAAGTGGTCAAATAACTGAAGTGACTTACCGGAATACTTACACTAAGTCATACCTTAAGATTTTAAAGGATGCAGGCAAGTCAGCTGACAGCTGACTAGATTGCTAGGTTAGGTGAAAATCGTTCATCTAATACCACACACCGCATCTTAAAAGCAATTGACCGCTGTGTAGATTGGGCGCTCCGGTCCGGTGGCAATCCCTATGGTGAGAAGAACCCGTTTAAAAGGTTAGCTGCTCACATAAAGGGAGAGATAATGGTTAAGAAGTATAGCCCCAAGCCAGACCTGTTTAACCACTTTCTCAGCTCGAATAGATGAGGAAGGTTTCCAATTGGTTAACGGCCAGAAAAATGGCATTCACTATGCAGTCAGCCTGCGCAATCATTGAAGCGTTCCGCAGGCACCCAACCCGTAAGCACTCCGCTAACCGGATAGAGTTTCTATTCCTCACTGGCTGCCAATAAGCGTGAAGCTTTCGCACTGGGGGGCTGCACTCAAATACGGTTTGAGAAAGGGTATGTAGGGATTCACAGCCAGGGTAAAACAGAAGACTCACGCCGCATATTCCCTGGAATTGCTGACGAAATGCGCTCGGCTTAAGGAGATGAATGCTGTTAACAGCTAAACCTGATGAGCCGGGGTTCACTAATACACGAGGGAATCTACTAACGACTAGCTCTAGCTCGTTGGTACGGTACTTCCGAACGCGGTAAATACATTCCTGGTATTCTCATGCAACTGGCACAAGAAGGCAAGATACGTCCCTACCTAAAGCTTTACTGCACTCGCCACACTTTCCATACAGTGAATCCCATCTTTGGGGCTCCGCTCCCGCTACTGACCCAACTAAACTACTTTCTCATTTTTGTCTGTTATTCCCTTGGGGGAGGGGAGCGGGGCTTTCAAATCGATAAAAATTCCTTCTAGCCACAGCCAGGATTTATCCGGAGGCGACCCAAATTTTTGCCGATAAGCACGACTTATCAATCCTGAATTCGCTGAGTACCACTCCTCCCAAGACTCTTCTCTCACAACTCTCTTAAGCTTCTCCCATTCTCTGAGAACTCCCAAAAGTTCTCTCAGGTGATCTCGCCGAAATCTTAATCTGCTTAATCGCCAGTCAAACCAATAGAGGTTTGTTCGGAGATAGAACCAACGGTCGTTCGGGCCCCGAATAAATCGGCGGCTCTCCTCATAGAGGTCTTGAAGTCGGGAAGCCTTCAGTGTCGAGACGCTGTACGTCCGCCGCACCCGTTGGGCTCGCTGCGCTTTCCAGCTGGTGGGGTCGTTCCTAAGATCGGTAGCCTCTAACTGGGGAAAGCTTCAGACGGTGCGAGTTACTCAAGTGCCGGCTGACCGAAAGCGGAGTTACTCCCCAGTCGCGGGCAATCGACACCTGAAAAGCACCGTAGGAAAGGAACCCCTCAGACACAAAGAGAAACCGACCGGTTCGCCCCACTACCCGCCCGGGGTGCAGGGGGAGCTAAAAAGCCGGTCGGGGGTTGTGACCTGAGGGTTTTTGATTTTAAGAACTCTTTTCGCAGCCTCCGAGCGCGTTCCACAGCGACTGTCGCTGCAACCCCTGCGCCGCTCTTTCTGTGGCGCAGATTCGCAGGTTCTTCAAGTCTGAAATCTTAATCCAGGCGACGGGACGATCAATTTTGAAGACCGGCGCGAGCTGCAATTCATTCCAGGCTACAGTACCACAGCCGGCAGAAGTCACCAGCCGTGTGGAACCGCCAAATTAGCCCCTTGTCTCTGGCACCGGCTTTTCCGCAGGCGTTCGCTGGAGATTGATCTATTAATAGCGGCTGCAGCAAGCGCGCTCGCCGGAATGTCGCCCGACCTTGCCCCAGATTTTTCCCGCGCTTGAGGATAGAGTCATCCAGAGCGCGGCTCCACAGCCAGACAATCAGGTGCTGACCGTAGTGCGGGTACAAAACCGCTGGCAACCGCGTTTCCATCATTCGCCGCCGCCAGTACGCAAGCGCAAAAACTTTCGCCCGCTCCCGGAATAAAACTTCGGCGACTTGGCGGCAGGTGGCATTTCTCGCATCGGCTTTTCGCCGCCCTGTCGCTTTGACTTTCTCTGTGCCGGTGGTTTCGGAGAAGGCTTTGAGGGAGAAGTAGTCCCGGATTTCCTGAATCACCGTTGACGCAAATTGGGGGCGGTTCTTAGGCCGCCCCTGCCGGTCGAAGGAAGTCTCGCTCCGGCAAAAAACATAAGTCCACAGGATTCCCCGAAACTCTGATCAGCCGGTGTTTTTGCCGCGATCTCTTTGGGAGTCGCCGGAAGACTTCTGGATCAGCCCGACGCAAGCTCGCTTGCTTAAACCCGCGCCACGCGGCGCGGCTTCTTGGTGCGGAAGTTGCGCTAGGTGGAACTTCTGGTGTAATCAACGATCTGTTTCCCGTCAGAGAGAAAACTCTCAAAAGGATAGATGCCGCACAACAGCCACGCTCTCTTCCTTTGACCAAAGCCTCATTGGTCAAAGATGCGGTGAGTCAGCGCAAACAAGGGAGAGCGCAGTAACTCTAATAGCTCCTGCTCTAGCCTTTGCTTCGGTTTGGTGGTGAAGGCAGATGACGCGGGCCATTGAGCGAGTCGCGTCAGATATTTCGGTGGCTTCACCGAGTTCCAAAGCTTCCCGAAATTCTTTCTCCCAGCGGCAGCTTAGGTGCAACGCGCTCGCCTTCCACTCGCCCTGGAAATGCCATTGAGCGAGCGAAGCGTAAAATGCTGGCAGGCGGTCTGGGTGAAGAGTGCCGTTTTGCCGGTCGCTGTCAATCCGAGCTTTAGTTATCCACTCACCTTGTACCAACCGCTGTTTAATGGAACTTCTCGCCGCCCCGCTTTTTTAGACCGCCGATTTTATATCCTGCAAAAGCGTCAGGATTCTTCTGATGAGGGGGTGCCGGTATTCCACCCAGAATCGCCGTTCGAATATGCGCTCCCATTTTTCGGAACAGATAACGGGGAGCGGTAACGAGTCAAAGAGATCGTCTTTGTTGTGGGAGCCGCCAAAGGACTTCCGCGTGTCTCTGACCCGCGTCTGGTTGATCTGGAGAAACGGAATTACTCGCTCTTATAGGGCGGCTACAGCGAATTTGGAATGGGGGCCGGTCGGCTCTAAAACCACAACTTTTGGGGAGAGAGCGGAGAAGAAGTCAATCATGCCGTCTTCCCTAGGCTTTTGAAAATGGGAACGGTCAAATTATGGCGATTCGTAGAAATCGCGCCGGGGAACAGTAAGTGCCCCAAAAGAGACAAAAATATCCGCCCTGCCTCGACTGACATCGATGCCGACAATTGTGTTATCCATTTTTTTTGGGGTGCTTTTGTTTTCTACTCCCGTGTCAGCCCACGAATCACCCGGGGGCCGTGAAGCACATTTCCATCCCGGGGCGTGAGGGAGTTGCAAAAGGCAGGGGGTTGTCACCCCTGCTTTTGCCCGCTTTTACCCGCAACCTTTGCCCGTGAAAGAATAGGGGCCGCAAGTGCCCGTTAGATCACAGGGGCCTTAAGTCGCGAGTAGGGGTGGTGCGGAACCATCGCAACCCCCCTTAAAAAGGGGAGGGGGGGTTTCGGCAGCTTGGTCAGGCTGCCCACCGGCTTTCTCTCAGAAGGGAGTGCCGGTGCCTGCCACAGGCAGGTGATCGGGTCGGGGCGACGAAATCCAGGGGGAGATTTACAGCAAAAAATCTGCCTGGAAAATTTTCATGCGTCAAATTTTCGCGCCAGATATAAACGTTGTAAATGGAGACAACTGTTTCCCCTCTAAATGTCCCCCAGGGCGAACCCGGCGTCGTAGATGCAATTAGGTAAATCTATCGGCGGCGAAAACCTAAAACTAAAGCGGCTGATTTAACCCGGTCGCTTATTTTGGCAAAGGTTCCCACACGGGATGTTCGTACAGGGCTGCGCCCCCGAAAAAAAGCAATGACGCAACTGTAATGCGCTCCTGTTCAAAGAGGATAATCATCCTATTTTTGAGGGGAATCAGGCGGGAAAAACTGATGGGAAAACGGGCGTCCAACTTTCGTGCTATTGTGACCGGCACTGTTGGCTGCTCATACCGGCGATCCCCGCCCCTGCCGGTTGCCAGATCCTGAGATCCTTGTGGGATGCACGCACATAATGCCGGCAGCTGCTAGGGAAACCCGCCGCTGGTATTGGTGACAGAGTGAAATCTCCGAGGTAGCGTCTCCAAACCGCTTACTGTAAGTTGCCGCCATACTGTCGCAGCTGAACAGGTGCGGGCGAATCCGGTCATCTGCCTGGGCTTCTAGCTTCAGCCCGAAGCCGTGGAGGCGCATCTACAATTACGCCGATCTCTCCCCGGAACCGAAACTTCCACTGGTGTTCAATGCGTTGGATAACAGAGTCTCCGATTCGCAGTTCGGCATCATCCTCCTGCACTGCCACCGAATCAACGCCCGGTGGCGGGGGCTGCGAGGGGGGCGAGGGGGGCGCATATTCGGTGGCAACATCACCGGCATCCTCGCCCATGCCACGTGCCCGCCAGAAATGCGGCATCTTTGCAGGCGCTGCAAAAAGTCTTCCGTACCGCAATCATCTTCCGATTCCGGGCTACTTGGAAAAAAGCGCTCCCCCACAGACCGCATCTAAATCCGTCCCGCCCTCACAGAGTCGGAACTTCCAAGCACCTTTGGTTCCTTTGCTCATCGCTCAAATAGGTGAAATTCACGGCACGTCCCAAGTAGTCAAAGCCAAGCTGCCGCAGGAGCCGCAGGCGGCACGCCGGCATTCTTCCGGGGAAAGCCAGTCAGGCTTCAGAGCACCGACGTGCGACACTCCCCCACCACCGGTGAGAGGAACGCCGTCATTCTCGCCGACGGGGAGTGGCGCACCCTGACGCGCATCAACATCCGGCGCAATAGAAGCCGGTTTCAGAAGCCTGATAGCCTTCTTGCGCCGCTCGGAAAGCCGGTGCCACATCTCCTTTTTGCGCCGCTGATAATCTTTGCCAAAAAGTTCCTTGTACTGTGCAGCCAGCGCCCCCACAAATTTCCAGCTATCGGCGCATTCAAGCGACTCAGCCCAACCCGATATCTCAGTTTCTATATGCAGACAAAGGGGCATCTTTTCTGTGGGTGCCGGTGCCGGTTCACTCACGAGTGCCGCTGCATCAGCACCATCACTGGCGCTGATCGCAGAGTTGCGATTTTGTGCGCAATCGCCGCAATCGCTTCGCGGTTCCGGTGCGGGTTGTGGTTCCGGTTCCGCAATAGGTTCCGGGACTTGGGAAGCGCGTGACCACACGGGAGTGCCGGTGTGATTACGAATTTCAGCCGATACGTCCGGATGCGCGTCAGCGAGCCACTGACACTCTGCATACGAGCCAACACAAACCGTCCCGCCTGCATCGGGCTGTGTGGCGCGGGTTTCGGGGCGGGTTGGGGGGCGGGCTCAACCAGGGGTGTGGGCACTGCTCTATTCTGAAGACGAACTAAAACCTTCTAGTTTTTACTTGTCGCTCGCAGACGACTTTCAGAACAGCTGGTTTCTCCGCGCTCTAGGGAAATTAACGAATCATCTAGAGCCAGAGTTCCGAATGCTGTTCAAGGTTCTGAACGCAAAGGTCGATCCAGCCGGACAGCCAGTTGACCCCGGCACGTTGTATCAGCAGTTGGAGCTGTACTCACAGCCGCTAATTGAAAAGCTTGTACTCGACAACAACTCCTTCTGCTTTGAAAGCTTTGAAAAACTTTTGGTCTACTTAGAAGATAGGCCATAACTAAGCGCACTCCATTTCCCTCTTCCCCCTGGAGGTCGTACATACCCCCTCAACAGGAGATTTTTAAGTATTGCTAGGTCGGAATCCGAAGCCACGCGCTAGAAGTTGGCATCTGCAAGAAGTGCGGGCAGCTCTTCGTGTGGCAGCGAATCGCACAAGCCAAGTATCAGCGGGTCAACCCTGACGGCACCCCCCACCGAGAGTCCTGTCTGGGTGCCGGTGTAGCCAGCCTTACTGCCAATTAACCCAACCAACCATGACCCAACCCACTCTTGAACAAGCTGTGGTCATTGCTTGCTTTTTGCAGCAGGATCGCTTTTCCCCCTAGCCCGAGATCTAGGCAATCTCCTGCTGAACTCCTGCGCTGTGGACGCGCTCGCGATAGGCGTCCCTATATTCGGGAGAGCGGCGAAACTCAAACAAATATGTAGGTTATGCCTCTAGGGCAGCTGGGGGGCGATTACGCACAAAATCGCACGATCGCTTCGGGAGCCTGGAACAGACAAGGGCGGAAGCGCCTAACCGCTGCCAGCTGCCGCCTAAGGGATTCACTTTCCTCCCTTAGCCGCTCATATCTTCTAGGCGCTGCCTTTCGACTGCCGTCAATCACCACATATTCGATCCGTCCGTCCGTCCGTCCGTCCGTCCGTCCGTCCGTCCGTCCGTCCGTCGCGCTCTACCACGAGGGGAGCAATCAGCCCTCCCAGGGCTCTGATTGCTGGCGCCCCTTGCTCGATAACGTCGGCGTCGAATTGTTTGCCAGCGACAACAGAGCGGACGTGCTTGACTAAAACGATGGATGAAAGCATGTGAGTCTCCTTTGTGCCGGTGGTGTATTGCTGCCGGCTAATCCAGCGCCACGGGCTCGAATTGTGTGGAGCTGTTCATCCGGGGCCGCACTGGGTTGAGGACTCACTGCCGCGCGTCTATTCAGTTTTCAAGTTTCTGTCCGGTGGGAGGGTGTGCCCCTCTCGTTATAGTCGATGAGAATATCCCTATTCTTCACCTCTAATTCAAAACCGGACATGAGAGTTGACAATCTCATCCGGCTCCTACCGTGTAGTCTCAAGTCAATGGATAACTTAGTGAATTACTTCACTTCGGTCTTGGGTGATGTCGTTTCACGACTTTTAGTTCTAACCGCCTTGATGACTACTAGGACGTTTGACGTGCATGCATTCGCCTTTCACGGGGGCAGTTACCCGTTCATCCTTAGGGTACTGTACGCATTAGACTCATCCCGACGTCAGGTTTAACCTGCGTTTTAGGCATGTTTAGAGATCCTATGAACTCACCTTCTACACTCAGCTTCCTCTGGCCGGCAGTGGCATTACCCGAGCGCGTTGGCTTTTTAGGACATTCGAGTTACCGCCATTTAACCCACGCACTGCCGTGAGGGGATACCATCTCCCGCCCGGTGGGCTATGTATTCACTCCTGTGGTTCGGAGGGAGGGAATTAAACCCTCATGACTGTGAAGTTGTCAGGTTTTCACCTGGCCTCTCTTCCCCATCTACTATACAGTAGAGTTTTGATAAAACGAGTCGCACTTTACTTTTATACAGCAGAGCGAATCTATCTGCAGTCGTCAAGGGGTGCAGACAAAAAAGTGTCCCAGTGCCAGTTGAGTGTTTTGAAGCGGGCCCCTACTCACTCGCTTCACTGCCAGCGAGTGAGTTCAGCTCGCTCCCGAATCAGCAGCTCGTAGACAGCAAAGACGCTCATCCCCGTTTCTTCGGCCAGCCGCTGTAATAGGTTGCCCCTAGGGCAGTATATGTAAGGGCGACCGCCCTTGCCTTTGGTCTTGAGTAAGGCCCTTCTCGAGCAAGTGGACAGCCGAAAATAGAGAGAATATTCCCTAAGGAAAAAGATTCTTATAATCTCCTTGTATTAGATAGACTTATGCACTCAGGCGAAGCCCTAGGATGACAAACTAGCACAGAACATCTGCCCGAGTCATTTTTAAGTACCGGAAATCCTTAAATCCGGTCTTGACGGGTGAGAAACAGCCAGTTAGTCTGAAAGGGTGACAGCCAACAAGGAGGCCCTGTGTTGTTGCGGTTTGGAGACGCATTTCCTAATTTTATCTTCCGCCAGATATATGTGCCATGGGTGGCATTCGACGAGTCAGGCAGAGAGAAGAAAATACCAAGTCACGATAGGCTGAAGGGCCGGCAGACGTGAATGGCATTTTTCTGGGAAGCCAAAAACCGCTCAAGAGAGGCTTCGTGAATTCGAGTAATTTGAGCGGTATTTCCGTGAAATTGGGGTGTGTGGCTACAGCCAGCTGACATTTGTGTGGGGGACTGCAAGAATATAAAATCCAGTCAGGTTTTCTGCTTCAGGTTACGCTCTGATTGCAATTGGGTAAAACCGTCAAGAAACATGGGCGAGTAACGGCAATCTTCTTGTTGGCCCAGACTGTCGGCTTTCTGCCAGACTTCCCGGCATTTCCTTATGAAATTCTTGAACTTCTCAAAAAAAGAACTTGCTGGCAGCGAGAATCTCAGTGGCGATGCTGGCAGCAACAGTCTCAGCAGTGAGGAAAGCGCTGACAATTCTGGCGGCAGTGCTGCCAGTGACATCCTTAGCAGCGATGACGGCGACCTGCGTCAAACAGGTGGATATATTGCGCTTGCCACTCCTGTGGGAGGTTTAGCAGATTTCAAGCAAGAACCTGCGGAAGTTAGTCTGAACATATCTGTCAGTTAGAAAACGCTGCCAACTGAAGATGACACTGTTAAAAACACACCTCCGATAGACGACACTACCGAATTCATCCCCGTCTAGGTTTCTGGGTCGATATCGGGGACAAAGACGAAGTGTGCTTTGGAGCTAACTTGACTCGCCCTCCTAGAGCGAAATTAACTTGAACAACGGGCACGGGTCTGAAACGTATAATGGTTATCCGACATTCTCCGCCGTCAAAGGCAGACCAGATTGCTATGTCGGGGAACGGAGCTGAGGACTGGACGCATGTCAAAAATGGAATTTATCAAATCAAATGAGACGGACACAGGTAGTTCCGCCGAGTTAATTCTGCCGGGTACTATAGACTTCGAGATGACTCTGGCTACTTTTTCTCCTGACTGGAAAATTGACGCTGAAAAATTCACCAGCAACTACGGATTTGTTGCCGACAGCGAAACTGGTCTGTTGAGAACTATTAGCGGGCGCGACTGTCAAGAGTACCTTCTTGGAGGAGAGTATGAGCAGCGGAGCGCTAACATGGGTTATGGGGATGAGGAAGAGGAAGCAGATGACTGGGGCGATTTGTCTGACCTTGATTTTTTTTGCGTTTTTGACTAGGTGCTTGAACCTGGGAACTGTCAATCCCAATCAGCAGTGGCAAAAGTTTCCACTGCCTTCTGAGAATTCTACCGGACTGAAGGTTGCATTCCAGGTTCCGGGTGGAGATTTTTCCAAGGTGCAATCCTTTGCTTGGTTCCGCCGCGTTTGGCGTGGAAGCAACCCCGTTCAGGTAGATAGTTCCATCCAGCTTTATCCCTTTCCCAGATCACCAGATCGTTGAGCTGCCGATGACTTCAGCCTTTGAACAGCTGGGACAGAGGAATATCAAATCAAAAAAGGATTTAGTTGGGATGGGTCAAACATTGTGTCGTCACCAGGCTGGCCGGTCATTTTAGAAGCGGTCGTCCTCTAGAATGCCGGCACCTTTAGGAGTTGCGAAAGCTGGTTTTCTTAGCTCCATTGTCAAATCGGCAATAGGCGCAAAGTCTCTTGTGACCGGCGCTTACAAAGTTGGCGGCTTGAAGGGAGTGATGGTAGCCTTGGTTAAAGCTTTAGGAGGGGCAATCTTAAAAATTATCAGCCTTACCGCTATGGTTGAGTGGGTGCAGCAGGGGGGAATCTTCCTGTACAATTTAAACTGGAACTTGATTGATGAGTCGATTGACCAGCAACTGCAATCTAACCTTAACCAGCTGGCGTCTCTTACGGGGTCAGCGACGGGTCGAACCTTAGGTTGGGTGGTTTGCGGAGCTGTTCCTGGAGCGACGCTCGCCGTAATCAATCCGGTCGCCGGTGCTATGGTACTTAAAAATGTTGGGGAGCCAGGACTTGAGGAGGTTGTTTCAGCTTGGGTGGGGTTGGTAAAGGCTTCAGTATCGATAGGGTTCAGAAGCTTTGTTCTTTGAGGCTTTAAGAATCTGAGGCGAGCGCTCAAAAATCCCAACTCCCCGATGGCAAAAGCAATTTTTGGAGAGAAGTTCTTAAAAGGGACGAAAATGGTCAACCGGGAATGTCTTTGGCTAAATTTGTCGAAGCTAGGAGAGAATCAATTCCAAATGCGACTCTTCGATGTTGAATCCGCTTCCGAAGAGTTTTGGGAATCTGGCGCAGAAGCAAGTTTCGTTGTCGCCAATTCCTTGGATTCGTTTTTAGCTTGGCACGGAAAGGGAGTTGCGGCTGCCAGATTCCTTGCTCAGCTATGCTGACAAGCGATTACGTTGAACTCCTGTATGTAGGAGAGGGGAATTGGAAAGTCACTCTAGCTCTTGTCAAGAGAGAACTTTTTTAGGGAATCCAGTAAGCAGTCTATCTATGCAATAAACACGGCGGGATAATCTATGGCAATCAACAACTCTTTCAAGAACATACTTCTTGAAGGGCCTATTGTTTCTTTACCGGAAAGTGCAACAGGGGACATTTGGTACCGCTAACGGGCGTTTTACCCGCATTGGGATAGGGACACAGGGTCAAGTCCTAACCGTTTCTTCCACCCTGCTGCCGACTTGGCAAACATTCCTTTTGGCAAACTGGTCTGTAACACTTGCCAATTTGCGGGCCATTCAAACAGGCCGTTTGTTAGGTCGAAATTCTGCCGGAAGCGGAACTGTTGAAGAACTTAACC
>CAZJNL010000010.1:0-18114 GCA_964546515.1 uncultured Oscillatoria sp. | reverse complement strand
ATCTACTGCATTGTCTGCCACTAGAACCCGGCAGTCTTCTTCTAGGGTTCGTTTGATCAGTTCAAGCATGACAGCGCTATCATCCACTGCCAGAATCGTCGGTACAGAATTCAAATTTGAAGGCATCGTTTCCTCCACTGGCGCATGAGGACGTTGAAACAAAGCCGCAGGCTGCCAGCAACCTTTGCGGGGGCTGGCACGGAGGGCCTGCCCCTACGGTCGCAGACAGGGGGTGCTGGGGGTGAGTGGGGCAGTCTCCGTGGGTGGCCTGCCCCTGCGGAGCTTTAGGAGAGGGGGAGAGTGGGAGAACTTTTCTTCCTTCTTCCTTCTTCCTTCTTCCTTAGAGGGGGGACTATCCATGATATTAGAAGCTGTGCCGGCTTAAGTGGGCAGAGCTTACAAGCAGACGAGACTGCGTGAAAAAGACCATTCAAAAACAGCTGAAAAGTCCTGTGTCCAAGGTCTGTTTCTCGTCGAAATTGATCGTACCCCTGATTTCAGGTGAAAAACTTTAACCTTAATAAAGGGACGACTCTAAAAGTAAGCAATTCTTAACGTTACTCAAAGTTTCTTAACAGTTTTTTAGGGGTGCGGGCGGGCGGCGGCTGATCGGACGGGCTCCGGAAAAAAGGGCCAGTCACGGGGGGCAGTCTCCGTGTCGGTAGCCGCCCTACAGTTGTAACGGCTGACGTTGCTCAGCTCCAGACCGGATAAATTCGGTCTGTGCAGCAGTTTTCAAATGAATGCGGCAGCCCCCCTTCTGCCTCCTACTGCCCCTTGGAGGTGCGGGGGGCCAAAAGCTGGCAAGTTTAGGGGGCGCATAATGCGGTCGGAGGGGCGGGTTCACCAGCAATTCTCTTGGGAGAAGCACAGGATATTTATAAACCCGGCCCCTACTTAATGGGCATTTCAATCCCCGATAGAGATTCTTCCCAAAACGCTCTGCCCCCCTATTTATTTCTCATAGCACATTCCCAGACATAGGGTGATATAGCAAGCATGGGGGACAGGCTCCTAGTGGGCCTCACCCCCTTTGGGTGTGGGGCGGGGGGAATGGGGAGGAGAAATTTTCATTCTTTGCTTGAGTGGGATGCTCCCTCGGGAGAATAACCGCTCCCCAAACGCCGTGTCTGGATTGGAGGGGAATTCTCCGCCCCCCGCAGTCAAACCCCGAAGCGCTGCGGATGCGCGGGCACGCTGGCTAACGGCAAGAAATTTAATATATATTTAAATTGGCTTAAAAAAAAATTTAAAATGTAAAGATAGAGACATCGCTTCTGCGGGCATCCTAGAGCTAGCAGGTTCTAGGTGCAGCCCGGTGTTTTAACCCCAGGCAGCCAAGGGAAGGAGGAGTGGCATCTGGGAATGCGGATTGTCACCGGCAGCAAGCAACGATTGCACCGGGGCTTGAGAGGGAAACACTGTTGCTCCTGGAAAACACTTCATGCTTGAGGCTTTTCTGGAATCAAAGCGCGATAATGCGGGTGGCTTTCGCCCCCAAAAAAAGAAAAACTCAAATTCAAACACCGTCAAGTGCTTGCCCTGAAAAAGAGTGTGACACGTTCCGATGGGGGAGAACAACCAAAACATGAAAGCACCGTTACAAAGGTTAGCACCGCTAGGGGGCGACCGGCGAACCCGAAAAAAAGAACAGCACTATCCCATCTCCTCAGCGGCGTCTCAGGCAGACTTAGACGATCTAACTCGCCTAGCCGCTTACATGTGCTTGACGCCAGTGGCCTTCCTCAGCCTCAGGGATGGAAAGCAACAGGAATTGGACTGCACGCCAAGCTTCGCTATCGTGTCTGAGTTTGGCTGCGAGAAGAGTCAAGCCTACCGCTACCAGTCTGCGTGCTACCATACAAGCGAGCAATCTGACTTGCTGATTGTCCCGGACGTGGGTAAGGACGAGTGCTTTGTCACACCCAAGGGAGCGAATCCGAAATCCGGGCTGCCCTGCGAGCAGGCGGAAGTGCTGACCTGGGAAGGCAGCCAGCTGCGGTTTTACGCGGGATACCCGCTGACGGGTCGTGCCGGTGTCACCCTCGGGGTGCTGTCGGTGATGGATTATCAGCCAAGGACTCTGAGCTGCGAGCAGCAGCAGGCGTTGCGGATTTTAAGCAGGCTGGCTGCAGAGCGCCTGACTTTCCGTGACGGTGCCTGCTCGAGCGTTTCCGGGAACGCTCGGTCAGATGGCGCAGCCGCCAACCACCACACCGGTTGCGCTGCAGAGCCTGAAGATGGCTTAAAAACCGCGATCTCGAATCAGACCGGTGCCATTTACCGTTTGGGCTGCCGCGAGAAGAGGTGCAGCATCGAGTCGATCGGCGACGCCATCGAAGAAATTGCCGGATACCCAGCTGAGGAACTGATGGGGGGAGATGGCCGCACCTTGGCCAGTCTAATTCATCCTGAAGACCGGCAGCGGGTGTGGTCGGAGCGCTGGAGCGCCTCAGGCGGGCCCTACTCCACAGACTATCGCCTGATCCACGCCGATGGCACTGTCCGGTGGGTGCGCGATCTCGGCGTCAGTCTCACCCCGGATAAAGAGGTGGCCGGCAGCGTCGGCAAGTCGCTTTTCGGCGTCATCTTTGATATCAGTGAGTGCTCAGAGATGGAGGAGAGCAACTGCAAAGAATCCCACCGGCAGATGGTCAACATATTGGACAGCATCAGCGATGCCTTTTTTACCCTAGATCGGGACTGGCGCTTCACCTATTTGAACTCGCAAGCAGAGGTGCTTTGGTGTCAAACGAGGGATGAGTTAATTGGCAAGTGTATCTGGGACTTGTTCCCAGACTTGACGGGTAGCTCCTGCGGATCCCGCACGGAACGGACTTTCCGCGCCCAGTTGGAGCGGTCGGCATCCCTTGCAGTTACGGTTGAGTTCGAGACGCTGTATCCTCCTCAGACGCGCCAGCTGCTTCCCGCAGGGTGCGGAATTTGGCTGGAAGTGCGAGTCCGTCCTTACCCGGATGGGCTGTCTGTCATCTGCCGGGACGTGACGGACAAAAAACAGACTCTGACGAGCGCCGGGGAGCGGTCGAGCCTGTGGGCTTTATGCGCGGCGGTGGGGATGGCGCTGGCGACCGGCGGCGCTTTGCCAGACGTGCTCAAACGCTGCACCAGCGCTGCGGTCGAGCATTTAGAGGCGGCTGGCGCTCGCATCTGGACATTTAACTCCACCGCCTACCGGTTAGAACTGGAGGCGACAAGCGGCGAGCCGACGCGGCCTGAAGACACCGAGGGGGAAGCCTCAATCGTCGATTTCATTGCCAGCAACCGGCTGCCGGTTAGCGGCCAGCTGCGAGCGGTGAGCGGCAAACTGAGAACGGTTAGCTGCACTTCCAACTCCTCACCCCTTACCCTTTACCCCTCACAAACCCGTGGCAGCTGGGGCGGGCACGGGGGCACCGCCCCTACAGCGAAAAGCTATTTTACAGGCTACCCCCTGATTGTGGAGGAGCGGCTGGTGGGGGTAATGGCTGTGTACAGCTGCCTGCCGATAACAGAAGAGGTTCGCAGCCTGCTGGAGTGGGTGGCCAATAGCATCGCTGTCGCGATTGACCGCTCCTGGGCGCGGGAAGCTCTCCTCAAACGCCGAGAAGGCTTGCTGTTCCGTCTGGCTAACCAGATCCGCAACTCCCTCGACCTCAACACCATCCTGGAAACGGCGGTGTGCGAGATCCGCAATCTGTTGCAGATTGACAGATGTCATTTTCTGTGGTATCTGCCGCACCCGGAAACTCCTAGCCTGATGGTCACCCATGAAGCGCGTTCCGCTGACTTGCCGAGTCTGCTGAGCGACTGTCCCCCGCAGCACATTGACTCTTTAGCCCGCCGAATCCAGAATCTGGAACTGCTGCGGGTCGATGACTTGCAGCTGGCAACCGACTTGGATGGGAATACGCACGCCCTTTTGAAGAGTTTGGGCATGACTTCTCAGCTGCTGCTGCCCCTGGAGACGCGCTCTGGCCAACTCGGTGCTGTGGTCTGCAGCCACTGCAGCGGTCCGCGCCCCTGGACGGACAGCGAGGTGGAGCTGCTGCAAGCGGTGGTCAACCAGCTGGCGATCGCGATTGACCAAGCGGAACTCTACGCCCAAACCCATGCCGCTGCTCTGGCGGCTCAAACCCAAGCGCAACAGCTGAGTGAGGCGCTGCACAATCTCAAGCAAACTCAAGCTCAGCTGGTTCAGAGCGAGAAGATGTCCAGCCTTGGCCAAATGGTGGCCGGTGTCGCCCACGAGATTAACAATCCCGTCAATTTCATCTACGGCAACCTCACCTACGCCAATAACTACATCCAAGACATCCTGGGGCTGTTAAAACTCTACCAGCAGCACTATCCGGCTCCAGTGCCGGAAATTCAAGAGCGGGTTGAGGAGATGGACTTGGAGTTCCTGATCGAGGATCTGCCTAAAATCCTGTCGTCTATGGAGATGGGAGCCGATCGCATCCGGCAGATCGTTCTGTCGCTGCGCAATTTCTCCCGCCTGGACGAGGCAGAAAAGAAATCTGTCGATATCCATGAAGGGATAGACAATACGCTGCTGATTTTGCACAACCGCTTGAAGCAGAAGGGGAAGAATGCTGGGATTCAGATTGTTAAAGAGTATGGCGATATCCCTCGGGTCGTGTGCTACCCCGGTCAGCTGAATCAGGTGTTTATGAATATCCTCAGCAATGCCATAGATGCCCTGGAAAGCCAAAGCGACCCGAGGGTTATCACTATCCGCACCGAGGTTACAGACGCCGCCGGTGAGGGTGGGTCGCTCGTAGTCCAGGCGTCCCGCCTGTCCTCCTGCGGAGTCGGCTTGGAACCAGCATGCAGTGGAAAACAGGTGGTGATTCGGATCGGGGACAACGGCCCTGGAATGACGGAAAATGTCAAGCAGCATTTGTTTGACCCTTTCTTTACCACCAAGCCGGTTGGCAAAGGCACCGGTCTGGGGCTGTCAATTAGCTACCAGATCGTGGTGGAGAAACATGGCGGCTCCCTCAAGTTTATTTCAGAGCTAGGGCAGGGTTCAGAGTTCTCGATTCAAATTCCCATGCGCTGGAAGTAAAAATCGAACTTCCGCCGCGAGGAACCCGGGGCACGCTTACCTGGTTATTGCCGGCAAGAAGCTTTTCTCCCCTATCCCCCCATCTCGCCCATCCGTTATATAGTCTGCTGCCGGCCCTATTCTTCTTAAAAGTGGGCCGAAGCTGCCGCAGGGGAGTTTCGCCTGCGCTTTGCGCCGCAACGCTTACGGATTTCGCAGCCCAACTTTTTATTTTTTTGGGGGCTGCCGGCTCTCCGTGGGTAAGCCTGTCCCACAACTTCTCCACCGGCAGCTTCCCGCAGCTTCCGCATTGCGGAGTTACATTTGTTATATAATGTGTTGCCAACCCTGTGCCGCGCAATTGCGTCACACAATTCTAAAGAAGCGTCCGGGCTTGGCGCTTAGGGGCTTAGGCTATAGAGGAGAGCCTCTTAGCCCAGCTATTGGCTCTCAGGCGTCGCCAAGGGCTGATGTCAACTAAGACTTATGAATTTTAGATTTTAAATTATAATTACCAATCTAAGAGTCAGAAGTCATAATTCATCCCGACGTTCCCAGTCGCCAATATCCAGTCTCTCGCCCCCAGATCCCAAGTCGTGCAGTTCCTAAAAGGGACTGCACTTCAACCACAACACAGTTTAGATGCATGTTCGGGCTTACAGATTGCAATGCAATCTGTACTTAACCTTCCGGGTGCTAGCGCGGGAGCTGGGAGGTCAGGGGTAAGGGGTGAGGTTATCTGAACTTCTCACTCTTGAGTGGGTATCTACCCGGGTCTTTTGGTGCTGCGGTTTATCGCGAGCCAGCTTCTAATCATTTGGTTTGCATACTTAAATTATCTTTTTTGTCCCAGATGGAATTTCTCAGGGCAGAATACAACCGGCAATTCGCCGCTCAAGAAGCTAAAATTATTTATTTAGGCAGATTCGGCGCAAATCAGGGCCTATTTAAGCCCGCAACTTTGGATGAAAATCTCTTTTCTCCCTCTCTCCCCCCTCTCGATTTTAGCTTTTAGATTTTAGGTTGAGGGTGCCGGCTGGCGATCGAGAGCGAAGCGCGTAAGCGTTGCGGCTGCAGTCACGCAGCCGGCTCGGAACGGCTAACGCGCGGCGGCGCTCCTATCGGTTAAGTTTTATAAAAGAAGAAACGTTCAGGATAGGGACATTGCTAATGAATGATGCTATAATACACAGATTTGCCCAGCTGATCTGTTCCCACACCGGCTTGCACATCCGAGAGCAAGATCGGGACGCTTTGCGCAAGAAGATTTGGACTCGGATGAAGACGCTCAAATTATCCGCAGCGGAGGAGTATTACAACCTGTTAGAGGCGGGAACTGTCCCGAGGGATGGGCAAGATGCGTGTGCTAGCGAATGCGAATGGAAGGAACTGACACTGCTGCTGACCACTAGCGAGAGTTATTTCTTTCGAGATCAAGGACAGTTCAAACTGCTGCAAAACCTGATTTTACCAGAATTAATCGAACGTCAAAAACTAGCTCGCAGCGTGCGGATATGGAGTGCCGGCTGCTCCACTGGGGAAGAGCCTTATTCTCTGGCCATTCTCGTTCAAGAGATGATTCCCGACTGGGAACAGTGGCAGATTTTGATTTTAGGAACAGATATTAATCAAGCCAACATTGAGAAGGCAAACCGAGGGATTTACAATTCCTGGTCATTCCGCTTGGTAGATACAGATTTACAGAGACGGTATTTTTATGAGCGCCAAACCGAATGGGAAATCCAGGAACGAATTCGCCGGATGGTGACGTTTCGTTATGGCAATTTAGTGCAGGATCTGTTCCCTTCCCCTGACGGCGTCTGTAATATGGATCTGATTATCTGCCGGAATGTGTTTGTGTACTTTGACTCCCTGGCGATCGCCACTGTCTTGGAAAAATTTTACAGCACGCTCAGACCGGGAGGATATCTGATCACCGCCCATGCTGAACTGTACGGCCAGCAGCTGGGGCGGTTGCGGGCCAAGATGTTTCCCGAATCAGTGGTCTATCAGCGGCGTGAGGATTGGCCGGTGGAAACTGGCTTGGCTGGGCCAAAGCTTGCCAAGGCTGGAGAATCGCACTCACGCCGCAGTGCGAGCAACCGCCAGAACGCAGGCTCAGGCCGGGCGGCGCTGGGTCGCCCGTTGCCTGGAGAATCGCCTCAGCTGCGCAGCCGAGTACCGGCACCATCGGCAACACACCCTGCTTTTTCCAGTGACCTGGCGAATTTGTTGCCCAATGGGCAACAAAAACCCCCAGGGCCAACTCCGATTGCTCGAGCCGCTGTCGGCGGCTCGACTCTGCCGGCGGATTCCACCATCTCGTCCGAGAGCGCACACAAGATCCTCAGTGAGGCGCAAACCCTTTTCCAAAAGGAAGCTTACCGCGAGGCGATTCAAAAAGCAAAACAAGTAATCGCTCTGCAACCTGGCCATTTTGGTGCCTATTACCTGATAGCTCAGGCCCACGCCAATTTAGGGGAATATGACAAAGCCAAGCAATCCACTCAGCAGGCCATTCAAATCAATTCTCTCTCAGCCGAGCCTTACTACCTGTTAGCGCATATCGCTGAAGAACAGGGAGACATTGAAGCTGCCAAAAGGTTTTTCAAGCGAATTATTTATCTCGCTCCTTCTTCTATCTTTGCGTATCTTGAACTGGCTTCTCTGTACGAGCGAGAAGGGGATATGCCCAGAGCCAATAAAATGCGCATGACAGCTTTTGAGCTGCTCAAGGGATTGCCCCCAGATGCTACCCTAGAACAGCACAGCCAGCTGAGAGCCAGTGAATTGCTGCTGTACGTCCAAAAAATGCTGATAAATCATGACTCTCAGTAGGCAGAGCAAATAAAATCTAAACTGCACCTCTCGCCCAACCCCTGCCAGGGTAAAACAGGAGTGTGGGGCATAACCATCGCCCCACTCCCCCTTCCCTTGAACTCTTCCTTCTTGGCGTCCCTTCACGGCGGCGGTTCATTCTTCCTGTTAATCGCAGATTGAGCGGAGATATTTTTAGGAAAATATATTTTCTCAGATTTCTTCCATTAACAATTTCACAAGGCCCACATATGGAACAGAAACCGTATCTTATATTCAGTCTCAATGGTTGCCGGTATGGTGTAGAAGCCTCCTGCGTCCAGGAAGTTTTCTTTTTGCCGGAGCTGACGCCGGTGGCAGAGGCACCCCCTGATATTGTGGGGGTTATCAATCTGCGAGGCAATATTTTGCCGGTAATGGATCTCGATCTGCGCCTCGGACACCGAGCGCGGGAGTACCAGCTGACAGATAGCGTCATCGTCCTTGATTTGCAAGGATTTCAGATTGGCATTATCGTCCATCAAGTCCACGAAGTGCAAGACCTCGCCCCAGAGGAGGTGACAAGAGAACTCTTTTACGGGCGAAAACTCCCAGCGCACTCCCACCCTTTTGTGTCCGGCGTCGCTAAGGTGGGAGGTGGCATCGTGATGCTGCTCAACCACGAGAATTTAATCCGGTATTCAGAAGCTGTTGAACCGTTAATCAGCGACGAAAGTGCTGACCGTTTCGCAGCTAGCGAAAACTACTCCAAAGAGTCTGAAGCGGTACAGCGAGCGCCGAGGGTTTTTTGCCCCCACGCAACAGCAGAGTCACGGGCTATTTTTCGGGAGCGGGCCGAAAATCTCAGAAGCTCAACAGACCAGCAGGATTTTGCCGGTCTGCTCCCGCTGGCTATTATTGGGTTGCAGGGGGAATACTTTGGACTGGAACTGGAGATGGTGCGGGAGTTTACCGACATCCGCAAAGTCACTCCTATCCCCTGCACGCCGGCGCATATTGTCGGCAATATGAATTTGCGGGGCGAGATTGTGACGCTGGTGGATATTCGCAGTTTGTTAAACTTGCCGCTCACCGGCATCACCCAGGCATCCAAGGCAATGGTGATTCATATCGAGGATGTGGTTGCCGGTGTGACTGTGGATGAAGTGTTCGATGTCATGTACCTGCACCCAGAGCAGATTAAGCCGATTCCCGCAGCAGTCCACTCCGCAAATGATGAATACCTGCGAGGTACTGCTCCCTACGGGGACAAGATGATGACTCTGCTGGATATGCCCAAAATTCTTACCAAAGGGGAGTTGACTGTCAATGAGGAAGTTTAACGGTTAGCCGGCTGGAAAAGACAAGCGTCTGGATGGGGGCTAGAGGAGGAGAGCGGGGAGCGTGTCACTTTTGCCTAACTACGATCGGCGGGAAGGGGAGCGGGGTCTAGCACGACACGGATGCCCGAAATTCGGATAAGGATAAAATTAGGTTAATTCATCCTTATCCGAGGCAGCTTATCCATGTCGTGCGGCCCCGATTTTTGCCGGTTGAAGTCGGTATATTTACAAAATGGGCTATATCCTCACAGAGCGAGGAACTCAGGCTGTTGGGCGCACCGTCGAAGGCATGGCGGCTCTCAAAGAGAAAGTCGGCGCGATTGCGGCTCGGATTGGCCAGCTGAGCGAGCAAACCTCTCGTACCGGCAATATCTCAGTGCTGGGAGCGCGATTTGGCCAATCAGACCAACCAAGCGCAGTGTGCGGCTACAGTACCTTTTGAGTTTGCCGGTTATACGCTCACGCCCAAAAGGGCACAATAAAAATATGAAAATGTTTTCCCCACTCTCCCTTTCTGCCAAAGCCTATTTTCAAGACAGAGCCTCACCGGCACCCGCCGGCAGCCAAAACATGAAAATCTACATCCCACACAGCACTCCATACAGAACCTATTTTCCGCTACCCGGGAGCGAGTTGCTCAAGGGAAGGAGCGAGGATGAAGGTGGTAGACGCAAGGGAAGGCGGCTTCCCCCCCGACTATTGTTGGGGGGGGTACCCAAAGGTAGGGTATGATCAAGGAATTCTTGTTTCCTCTTTCCGCCTTCCGCCTTCCGCCTTTTCCCAGGCTTCCCTTGGATGCTCCCCTGAGGTCTTCTGTGCCGAGTGCGCACCCATTTGGCCAAGCTCCCGAAATCAAGGGCAAAAATCCAGGCTTTTCCTCTCCCCCCCGCCAGCGTGCGGCGGGATTCGCGGCGACAGCTTTCCGATCCCGATCGGGGTAATCGCGTCTCTACAAGAGTTTTTCGTGCACTGGGATGCTCCCGCCGAGCCGCTCGTTAACTTTTCAGACCAGTCCGCCCTGACGTATTAGTACAGGATAAACCAATTCCAGAACTGAGAAGACTTCTCAGCCTAGAGAAAGCGAGCCTTTCTTAAGAAACCCAAGCGAAATTTATGCTTTCTTATATTCAAGCTAGCAAACTTTAATTAATCAGTAAATTTAACCCCAGGGGGTTAAACTCTAAAATAGCAAAAGTGACGCATTTGAGAGCGGTCGCTTCCTTTTTAATTACGGTTCTGTAGCGAAGTCAGAGGGGGATTTTTTTATGTTCGATAATCTCAGACTAAAATATCGCATTTTACTGGGCTATATCGGGCCAATATTATTGTGGGCTGTTTCGGCAGGTGGTGTCTATTTTAACGTTCAAATAGTCCGAGATAAATCCTCACTACTCGCTGTTTCCAGAAGTATTTTAGACCGGGACCAGGATATGGCTTTGAATATTCAAGTCATGCAGAGATCGGTTCGGGGATATCTGCTCGACAAAAGTGAAGTTTCTTTGAATTCGTACCAACAGGCAAAGCAAAACGTTCAGAGCTTATCGGCTGCTTTAGCTGAGTTGGTAAAAGACCCGCAACAGGAAGAGAAGCTCCCCCGAATTGTGGAGCTGGTGAGCCAGCTGGATGCCATGAACCGAGAGTTAATTGCCTTGGTGGGTCGGGGTCAAGTCCAGCAGGCAATTGCCACCTGGAAGTTGAAAGATGGTCGCGAGTATGATGAAAAAATTACAGCCCTATTAAAGGATTTTGAATCCCGAGAAAAGGAGATTGTGCGGCAAAGAGAAGAAGAGAAAAATGCTGCCTTGAATGCGCTTGTATTTGTGGTTGTGGGCGCTACAGCGCTGTCTGTCCTGCTGGCCATTGCCATTGGTCTGTGGGTCGCCTCCGGGATTGCGGAGCGGATGAGCCGGTCTGCCAGTGCGGTTGCCAGCGCTTCCAGGGAGATTGCCATCACGATGGAGGAGCAGGAGCGCAGCGCCACCCATCAGGCGGCTTCCGTGAATCAAACTACTACCAGCTTAGATGAGTTGGGAGCCTCCTCGCGGCAAGTCGCGCAGCAAGCGGAATCAGCCGCTGCCGGTGCAATTCAAGCGCTGACCCTGACTGGTGGCGGAACCAAGGCCGTGGATCGCACCCTAGAGGGGATGGCCACTCTTAGAGAAAAAGTAGACGCTATTGCCCAACAGACTCAGCGCTTGAGCGAGCGGACGAGCGAGATTAGCAACATCGCCAGTCTGGTGAGCGATCTGGCCAACCAGACCCACATGCTGGCGCTGAATGCAGCAATTGAAGCAGTCCGCGCCGGCGAGGACGGAAAGGGGTTTGGCGTCGTGGCCAGCGAGATTCGCAAATTGGCCGACCAGAGCAAGAAATCAGCCTCGAAGATTAACGCTCTCGTTGCCGATATCCACACCGCGCTCGCCGCTACTGTCATGGCGACCGATGAAGGCACCAAGACTGTTGAAGAAGGCATGAGAATCGCCCGAGAGACAGCCGACGCTTTTGCCGGTGTGGCGGATGCCATCAACCAGGTGGTTTTCAACAATCAACAAATCTCACTCAGTATCAAGCAGCAAGCCGCTGCGATTCAGCAGGTGGCAGATGCCATGAACGCCATCAACACCGCTGCCCGAGAAACTGCGACTGGCATCACTCAAGTCAAAATTGGCACGCAACAGCTCAATGAAGCCGCCTCGGCTCTCAAGGCAGTGGTTTAGCAATCAGTCAACAGCGGGGACGCAACATCATGGGGCTGGCGGCGTGGCGGCGGGAGTGGGGCATTGGGCGTCGGTGCGTCGCAGTGCTACTCTCAGAGAGCAGCGCTGCGAAATCCGCACTTGCTCCAACAAAGCAAGCCCCCAAACAAAGCAAGTAAACTCAAATGCGCAGCAATCTTGCACCAGCACGCCTGCAGGTCGAAAACGGGTTTACAGAATACCGCCTGGCTCTCCCACAGCGACAAGGCTGGGAAGTTCACCGGCTCTCCGTGGGTCGCGAGGCTATTTCAAGACGCTTCTTGACATCTTGACGCCGCTGTGCCTAAGCGTTGCGGCTTGCTCCCACTCCAAGCCAATCTTGAGCGCGGTGGCGTCACTCCGGTTAAAATCAGCACTGAACCCCGTAACAGCCCGCTCGCTAAAACACCCACGGAGATTGCGACAGCAGTTCACCGGAGTCCGGCAGAAATGGTTTTAATCACAAGCGTTACCAACGGTATTTCCTCGCGAGGAGATAGCAAAATGTTCGACAAGTTCAAACTGCAAGATCGCATCACTTTCGGCTATTTGGTGCTGCTGGCTTTATCACTGGCTGCGGCTGTGCTGGTGTACTTCTCTGCCGGCCACCTCAAGCAGCAAATAACAGTGCAAATCATTGGCCAAACCATCCTCAGAGACTCCGACCGGCTCGCCTTAAGTATTGCCGGCATCGAGCGGGCTGCTAGGGGCTATCTTCTCAATCGAGAGCAAAGCAATTTGCCAACCTTTAACAAAGATGAAGAATTGTTTGAAAACTCTGCCAAATCTTTGGCAGACCGGGGTGGCGTTCGCCAACAGGAAGAGCGCTTTACGGAAATTTTATTGCTGGCCAAACAGTCGGTGGAATTTCATAAAAATTTAATTCAACTCGCCAAGGCCGGCCAAGTCAAAAAGGCGATTCAAATCTATTCTTCAGACGAGCTTGTCAGCCAAGCACGCCAGCTGCAAGACGCGCTGGATGCTTTCACCCAGAAACAGGATGAGATTCAGGCTGAAAAAAGTCAGCAGGTTGAGTCTAGCATTGATTTGTTGCTGGCGGTGGTGGGAGCCAGCACCCTGATATCGCTGATTGTCACCCTGGGGCTCAGTTTGTCTGTCGGTAACTTCATTGCCCAGCAGATCGCCCGCGACACGACGAGCATCGCCTTATCGGCAACCCAGATCGCGTCAGCAGCCACTGAACAAGAACGCTCCACCACCGAACAGGCAACCGCCCTCAATCAAGTCGCCACCACCATTGATGAGTTGGGAGTCTCCTCGCGCAAGTCCGCTGAGCAAGCCGAAACGGCAGCTACCGGCACCCGTCAGGTCTTGGCCCTAGTCGCCGGCGATGGCCGGCTCGATTGGCCAGCGGCGGACGGGCCAAGCTTGAAAGACCAAATGGCCGCCATGCAAGCCGAAATTCTGGAATTGAGCGACCGGCTCAGCCAGATTGGCAGCATCACCAAAGCGGTTACCGATTTTGCCAATCAAACCAACATGCTCGCCCTCAATGCAGCTGTTGAGGCCGCTCGTGCGGGAGAGCGCGGCAGGGGCTTTGCTGTAGTTTCTAGCGAAATTCGCAGGCTTGCTGACCAAAGCAAAAAGTCTGCCGAGCAGATTAACGTTCTGATCGTGGATATCAAAACGGCCACCGAAGCCACGGTGATCGCTACAGACCAGGTAAGCAAAATCCTCGATCGGGTGGTCGAAGAAATTAATAACGTCAGCCTGAGCGTGCAACAAATCGCCCTCAATGCCCGCCAACAAGCCACCGCTACCCGACAGTCGGCAGATGCTGTGAACAACCTCAACCAATCCGCACAGCAAATCGTCAGTAGCATCTCTCAAACCAAAGTGGGCCTGCAAAACCTCAAGGAAGCTGCCCAGAAGTTAGGAGCCTTCATTTAGCATCCCGTCCTCTCATATCCGCAGGATTGCTTTTTATTAACTTCCGCGAGGGAAGGGGGAGAGGTTTCAGAAGTCAAGACCGTACATGTTCGGTGACGACAACCTGATACAATCTCCTTGACAGGTTCCGGCTTAAGTGCATAGCTGCCTTCATGCCGGTTGGTTGTAAGTAGAAAAAAATAAACGTAATCTCGATAAAATGGGTTTCTTTAAGAAACATGGTTTTCGTCTGATACGCCCAGCATAAAATTAACATATACAGGTCTTTTTATGGCTGATTTAAATTTTAAATGCCAGCGTTTGGTGAGGTAAGATAAGCAGCGGTTTATCCTGTTCAACTTTAAACTAAAGGGACAGTGCAATCCCCCGCTCGCTTCTCGGCTCCCCCTCCTCTGCCCATCCGTATAGCGGGAATTTTACAGCGTCAGGATCGTCCCCCAACTCGCGCAATAAATTAACGGCTATCAGGGGGTTTTGACCGGCTAGGAAAAATCCCCAGACTAACCGGGCTGATGGAGCGGTCAGTGCGGGGTTATCTAATCAATTGCAAACAGCGTCACCTGTAGTACTTCCAGGCCGGCTCTGAGTCCTTTAAAAATGCAGTGCCCCTGCGGTCAGCCGGCATTAAAACCATCCAGATATACCCCAGAGCAAAAGCGTTTCCAGAATAGCACGGTCAGATGGGCTGACCGCTAGACGCGCAAGGGTAGAAAAAATGCGATCGCGCCTGCTGAGGACGAGCAATCCGTGCCGGTGAACGCGGCTGGGGGTTGGGCCAGGAGGCCTGTGAGATTTGCCGGTATAGCTCTGACCCGAATCGCACCTGTAGGGGCGATATTCAGCGGGTGAGATATGGCGTTGGGTGTTCGCTCTACTTGGGCCTTCGAGGCGGAGGTAAGGTCAATTTTGGCAACAATTGTTGCCAAAATTCCAGCTCAGGTCGGCAAACATCCAGAATTTCGGTCTGGGTGCGGTTCCACAAGGGCTGGAGAACGCGCCTGGGGCGTTCGTACAGCTCCTGGCCCTGACGCGGATTAATAAGCTGCGCTGGTTTATTCACAACGCTAGCGCAGACGACGGTACGCAGACGTTGGGACAAAAACCGTTGAGACTGCGGTTTGGGGTGAACGACATTGTGGCCAGCACCCGGGGAATCTCCCTGAATGCCCAGCACCCTTGCGCTCGCCATCCCCCTAGGGCAAGGGTGCCGTCAACACCCTCCACAGGAGAGCGCGAGAAACCGCCAGTGGCGTCTCTCCAGTTACAAATGGCACCGAAAAGCTTAACCGAGCGGCCTAGAATCTGAGAGCTATCGTATAATCAGGGAAAACAGAATGTTGAATCCTTCTTCCCCACTGCCATCCCCCCGCCGCAGTTTAAGAACTAAAGCCGTCCTTTTATCGGTCGCCCTCAGTACGGTGCCGGTGTTAGTAATCGGTGGAGTGGCTTACTATTCTACCAGCCAATCGATTGAGCAGCAAGTGTTCGCGGCAAAAGAAGCCCGCGCCAGCGATCTCGCTGACAAAACCAACCGCTTCATATTTGAGCGCTATGCCGACATTCAGGTACTGGCCAATCTGGCTATTTTCACGACCTCCCGCGTCAGCCAGGTTCTTTCTCTCCAGGAAAAGCAGCTGCTGCTAGATCAGTACATGACCGCTTACCGGGTCTATGACAGTATTGCCGTTTTCGATCTGAAGGGCAACTTGCTCGTGAAATCTTCTTCAGAAGCCCCGCTCGAAACAGACAGCGATCGGGAGTATTTTCAGAAGGTACTCGAAACCAATCGCCCTGTTATCAGCAATCCAGAATTTTCAAAATCCCCCGGCGATTTTGTAATTTACTTCGCAGCGCCTGTTAAAGATATCGCCACGAACCGAACATACGCCATCCTCCGTTCGCGGATGCCGGGGAAATACCTGCAAGAAGCCCTCAAAAGCTTCAACACCAATGGGGATGAAGCCCATTTGATCGATGGGTCAGGGAAATTCTTTGTCGCTCACTCTGGGAAACACTTGGGCGAACAGGTGCGGCGAGAGTATCCTTTCTTTCCTGAAGTGCTTTCGCAAAAAGCTCCCGGTGCTAAAATAGCTTTCAATCAGGTGGAGGGGAACTATTTTTTGGTAGCCACCGCTCCGATGGAAAATCTGGAAGGTCTGCCGCCCCTCAACTGGGTGGTTTTGATTGATAGCGATCCCAAAATTGCTTTGGCTGCAGCTCGCGGGCTGCTGCTGACTGTAGGCATTGGGACTGGGCTGACAGCGTTGGTCGTTGGCGCGATCGCCACCGCCCTGAGCATTTCTGTGACTGAGCCGCTGATCGAACGGATTGCCAGCACTATCAATGCGATTGTTAGCTCCTCTACCGCTATCTCGGCAACAATGGCGCAGCAGGAAATTGCCATCACCCAGCAGGCGGCGGCTTGCAATGAACTCACCGCTGGTATGGATCTGTTGAATAACTCTGCCGGTGAATCAGCCGCGCAAGCAGAAGCCGCAGCCCAAAGTGCCGGTCAGGCACTGAAGATGGCAGATGGGGGAACCCGGGCGGTGGAACAGACTCTTGAGGAGATGGCCACTGTCAAAGCCAAAGTGAGCGCGATTGCCATTCAGATTAGCCACCTCAGCTCGCGATGCGGTCAGATTGGCAGAATTGCGGATCTGGTGAGTGACCAGGCTAACCAGACTCATCTGCTGGCGTTCAACGCAACTGTGGAGGCGGTGCGAGCCGGTGAGAGCGGTAAGGGGTTCGGCGTGGTAGCTGCTGAGATTCGCGTTCTCGCCGAAAAGAGCAAACAATCCGCCCCGAAGATTAATGGCATCGTCGCCGATATCCAAGCGGCGATCGACGCCACGGCGACTACTGTGGGTGAGGGAACTTTGACAGTAGAAGCAGGCGTCCGAATCGCCAAAAGAACAGCAGATGCTTTCAACGGCGTCATCGCCGCTATCAATGAGGTTGCTGACCGCAATCAGCAAATCTCCCTCAACGCCCAGCAACAAGCGGTTGCCATCCAGGAAGTGTTAGAGGCGATGAACGCCCTCAACCAAGCTGTACAAGAACTGCCGGTGGCATTTCTCAAGTCAGAGCAGGCGTTACTCAACGATGCCGCCCAGAAGCTGGGAGCCATCCTCTAGAGGCGGCGGCGGCAAGGGCGCACCAGAGCAATCGATGTTCCGTGCTGGAATATACCATTTCCCCTGGGATTGCATCAACTCCTTCTCCCCCTCTCCCCTGGGAATTTGATGCAATCTGCTAAAAAATGGGTATAATACGTTAGATGTTATTTAAATGGCAAAGAAAAGGTGGGGCAACTATTCCCGGGAAAATTTTGTCTGTAGAGACGCGACTTTCATGCGTTCGTCTATTGGCTGGCTCCCGTAAATATAGCATTTTTATTAATTATATCATTCTGTTTATCCTGTGGTTTTTGCTATAAACATCAACTTTTCGTGGGGGGTTTAAGTAGTTGAGAAAAGAACAACGGCGAAGGCGGAAACCGGCACAGGGCAGAGATGCCAAAAACTATGTATAACGCGCCCGGGGCGTTAGCACACGGTCAAGACAGCAACCCCTTAAGCACATCTGTCTCAGATGTGCACTTCCCCAGGGGAGAAGGCTACAAGTGGTCAGAAAGCATCTACTCTTCACCTGAATTTCATAAATCTTTCGGTTTGGAGTTAAGGTCTGTCAGCGGTGGCGCGGGACATTTGGAAGAGGGGAGGAGGGGGAAAGGGGGAGAATTTCTTGATTTGACAAACTGTCCAGGCTTAAGTGGATAGCTGCTTTAACAGAAATTTATAAAAAGCCGCGATCGAAAACAGAAATTAAATTTTTTATAAAGAAATAAAGCCGGCTGTCTGGAAATGTTATGTTTGGATTAGTCAGCCCTGTGCGAAGTAAAATGGGCGGGTAGAAAGGAAAGACTGGGGTGCGCACTTTTCCTAGTGCTGCGTGGCAGAAATATGCTGCGGCAAATCTCCCCCTCCCCCCCATCCCCAGAGGGGGCGAGGCCCGCCATCCTTGTCCACCGGCGTCCATCCGCGTGCGTTTGGAAACGAATCCGCTGCCAACTTCTGCCTTTGAGCACGAGCCCGCAGCCCGAGCGCCAGCGCCCATAAAAGCAGGTGGCTGGGGCGCACCCGATTTCACCACGGTGGGATGGAGTGCTTCTCAAGCACGCCCTCCTTTAGATCTCCCCCTCTCCCCCCATCCCCCGGCCGGTGAGGCACATCGGTGGCGCGGGGCCCAGCGGGGGCCTCGGAGGGGGGGTGGCCGGGGC
>CAZJNL010000009.1:0-18537 GCA_964546515.1 uncultured Oscillatoria sp. | reverse complement strand
CCCGGCCCCCCCCTGTCATTTACCAACCCCCCCCCCCCCCCCCCCCCCCCGGCGGGGGGGGGGGGGGGGGGGGGGGGGCCCTCTTCATCCGGCGCTCTGTGCAACGCCCGGCAGATTAGCTACAATGGTAAATCGCACACGCGCTTCGACAACCAGGAGATTGCCATGTCCCGCATCTGTCAGCTCACCGGCAAAAAAGCCAACAACGGCTTTGCTGTTTCCCACTCCCACCGGCGCACCCACAAGCTGCAAGAAGCCAACCTGCAGTGGAAGCGGGTTTGGTGGCCACAAGGCAAGCGCTGGGTGAGATTGCGCCTTTCCACCAAAGCCATCAAAACCATAGAACAAAAAGGCTTGCAAGCTATGGCCAAAGAAGCCGGTATTGATTTGAACAAATTTTAAAGGGGGCTCGGAATGGCGCATGGCGCATGGCGCATGGCGCATGGCGCATGGAGAATAGCGCATTAGAGATTGTTCAGTTCGTCACTCCCGCCGCAATGCCCAATGCCCCATGCCCAATGCCCAATGCCCAATGCCCAAACCCCTCACCCCTGACACAGCTGGCGCTCAATTTCCAAAGCAGCCCTCACCCGCTCAAACTCCCCCTCAATCTGGGAAACCAGCGCCTGCGCTTCTGCAGTGGTGCCGGCACGCCCCATAGCTTCCAGCTGCTTGCACAGCTCAAACATCCCAGAAGCGCCGACAGTGCCGCTGGTTGACTTCATAGAGTGCGCCGCCGCTCGCAGTGCCGTTGCATCCGCACTGCTAACAGCCGCACTGATAGATTGCAGCAGCTGGGGAAAATTTTCCAAATAAATATCAATCACCTCAGCCAGCGCATCTATTTCACGCAAGGATTGCAACATTTTGGCGTCAAGCACTGGGCGATCTGCCGGTGCCGGTTCTGGCGGTTCAGGCTGCCTGTCGCCCCCTATCAGCAAACTAGACCTCTCTGGCGCAAGTGCGCCCAATGCGCCGACATTGCCACTTTCCAGGTGAAGCGCCCCGTTGCGGGAAGCCGAATCGGAACTTTTAGAAACCGGCTTGCACTCGCCTAAAGCTCGCACCAGCTCGTCGATCCGTATAGGCTTGCTGATGTAGTCATCCATCCCCGCCTTGATGCATTCTTCGCGATCGCCTTGCATAGCATTTGCCGTCATCGCTACAATCCTCGGACGCCGCGATACCGGCCACTCCTGGCAAATGTGGCTCGCCGCTGCCAAGCCATCCATTTCTGGCATCTGGACGTCCATTAGCACCACATCATAAGGCTGCCTGCGCAAAGCGTCAAGCACCTCCAACCCATTACCCGCCACATCCGCTCGATACCCCATCCGCTGCAAAGTCAGCAGCGCCACCTTTTGGTTAACCGGATGGTCTTCCGCTAACAGAATCCGCAGGGGCAAAAGTTCCCCCATAGTCCCATCCAGCTTCCCCATCTGGAGCGCCCGGTAGGTTTCCTGGCGCTCTCCACCAAATATCTCAACCAAGACATTGTAGAAGTGGGACTGTTTCACCGGCTTGCTGAGCACCCCCGCCAACTCCCCACCGGCAGCCATCTCCCGAGTTTCCAGCTTGCCGATCGAAGTCAGCATCACCAGCGGCAGCCCCCCACCCGAGGGTAAAGCGTGAATTTTCCCAGCCAAAGCCATACCGTCCCAGTCCGGCAAGTGCCTGTCCACAATCGCCAAATCAAACCGCTCGCCCCCTTCCAGCCAGTTTAACGCTTCTTTACCAGATTTTGCAACTTTTGTCAACATTCCCCAAGACTGGGCTTGCCGAGTCAAAACCTTGCCGGTCGTAGCGCTATCACCGGCAATCAGCAGCCGCTTGCCGGCGAGCATGGGGTGGGAATCGGCTTTCTCAGTCAGGGATGAATTATTAACCGCAAAAGCCACCACCGTGAAGTAAAAAGTGGAGCCAGGAGATTGTGGATTTGGGATTTGAGATTTTAGATTATTAAACCCCTCCTCAGATGCAACAGTTGCGGTTTCCTCAAAAGCCTCCCCCAATCCAAAATCTAACATCGAAAATCTAAAATCCTCAGGGGGATTACCTCCCACCTGCCCCCCGCTTTCCACCCACATCCGCCCCCCCATCATTTCGCTCAAACGCAGGCTAATTGCCAAACCCAGCCCCGTGCCCCCATACTGGCGAGTCGTAGAAGAATCAATCTGGCTGAACAACTTGAACAGGCGATTCATCCGCTCAGGAGGGATGCCGATGCCGGTATCTTTGACAGCGAATTGGATTTCCCAAACAGGGTATAGGGCATCAGGATCCAGGCATTGATTTTCTGCCCCATGCCCGGTGATCGGCACCCAATTCCTATTCCCCTCCCCTATCTGGCGTGCCGTCACCGACACCACCACCTCACCCTTCTCGGTGAATTTCACCGCATTGCCCAGCAAGTTCACCAAGATTTGGCGCACTCTGGTGACATCCCCCACAATCGCAGTCGGGGTTTGCCGGTCGATCAGGTAAGCTATCTCCAGACCTTTCTCCGCCGCCTTGGAAGCGACCAGATCCAGAGATTCCTCAACACAAGAGCGCAGATTGAACGGTTGCACCTCCAGCTCCAGCTTGCCCGACTCGATTTTAGAGAAGTCCAGGATGTCGTTAATGATGGCCAGCAACGCATCCCCGCTGCTGCGCACAGTTTCCACAAAGTCTCGCTGCTGGGGCGTCAAGCCGGTGTCCAGCAGCAAGCCGGTCATGCCAATCACCGCATTCATCGGCGTCCGGATCTCGTGGCTCATCGTGGCCAGGAATTCGCTTTTCGCCCGCGTCGCTTCCAGCGCCTGGTCGCGGGCGGTGGCCAAAGCTTCCGCGTCTTGCTGGCGCTCCAGTTCCCGCCCAATCCACTGAGCCATCAGCTTTAAGAGTTCCTTGTCCACCGCTCTGAACGGTTTGTTGAGCGGGGTGTCGCTCCAGAAGCTGAGGGTGCCGTAAACAATGTCTGCGACGACAACCGGCGTGCCAATATAAGCTTGTTGCGGAAACGGCTTCCCAGCGGGAAGGCGCGGGCAGCTCGACACCATCACCGACTCGAAATAGAGAGGCTCTTTGCGCCGCACCGTCTCCCGGCAGTAAGTTTGCTGCAAGTCGAATACGTCCCCTTTTTTGATAGAAGGGTTTGGGGATTTCGCGGCTATCACCTGATAGGAATCGCCTTCGATGCGAGACAAAATACCGTAGTTCAAACCAAACCGGCGGCATCCCATAGCCAGAAGACCTTCGAGGCGCTTTTCAAAACTGAGTTTGCCGGCGGAAGTGATTTTATAAAGCCCCCGAATCGAAGCTTCACTGTCTCGCAGTGCTTGCTGGGCAAGCACGCGGTGGGTGATGTCGCGGGAAACCGACACCACTTCTTGGACTTTCTTTGAAATCGGGTTGCGGACAGTGCGGCTGGTGGTTTCAAACCAAATGTACTCGCCATCCTTGCGGCGGATGCGGTAGCTGATCGTGTAAGTAACCGGCACCTCGATCAGCGCGGCGCGGGTTTTTTTCAGCTCTGCCAAATCTTGCGGGTGGAACAGCTTGCAGGAGAAACTTCCTGTGAGTTCTTCTGGTTCATATCCGAGCAGAGCCCGACAAGCAGGCGAGACATACAGAAAAATGCCATCAGGGCTTTGTCGGGCAATCATATCGGTAGAGTTCTCAGCCATCAGCCGGTAGCGCTGTTCGCTAGTTTGGCGATCTTCGAGGGATTTTTCCAAAGCTTCCAGCATGGCGTTGATCGTGTCAGCCAGACTGGAGAGTTCATCCTTGCCGGCGAGCGACACCCGCAGCGAGAGATCCAGGCGATCCGCAATGCTGCTGACACTCTTGCTCAGACGAGTCAGCCTGGAGAGCACCAATTTTTCCACCAGCACCAGAGTCAGAGCGCTAAACGCCATACCCACAGACAAGACTGACACGGTAAAATACCGCAGGCTGGCTTTACCTTGCTGGTAGATAACTCTGGGTAAGTCCACTCGCAACAGCAGCGCCGGGGAGCCGTAGATATCTTTCAGCAGTGCGTAGCCGGCGATGCGCTCCTGCCCACCGGGGGAATTGGACTCCCTGACTAAAGGCTTGATGACAATATCCCCAGCCGTCAGCCCTTGATTGGGGTGAACTCGTCGGCGCTGCGATTCGGGAGGCGCGACGGGTTGCCCAGCAGCGTCAAAGGCGTCCAGCACGGCTTGCTGTTCTGGCGTCGGCGGGCCCGAACCCAGCGGGGACAAAGTGATAGACAACTCGGTCAGTTCCTTCAAGCGCTCAATTTCGTCAGCGTCCAGGTAGCGCCCCACAATCATCGTCCCCCGAATTGGGCCGGTGCCCTCACTGGTGAGGATGGGCCGCGAGACAGCCAGCATCGGGCCTTCAGGCAGTAGAATGATTCCCGATACGCTACTCTCTGGGTTGGCGTGAGTTTCCAGGAGGCTGCTGGCTCCCAGGTGTTGCTGCAAGCGGTCGGGAATGGGGGTTTGGGTGCGCTGCGCCCGATCGAAGCCTTTGCTAAAGACTGTCCGACCGGCTTTGTCAATCAGCAGCACCAGGTTAAGTCTCAATTGAGCGAAGGTGGCGTCGCCCAAATTTGACTTGATATAGTCCTCTCCAGCCTGGTTGATAAAGGCGTAGGTGTCGTCCCACTTGGCTTGATCTTGGGCGATGGTGTCCAAATTGGAGAGGTTATCCTTGAGCGCGTCTTTGGCGCGTGCCATATCCTTGCGGACACTCTGTTCCTCTAGTTTTTGGAAGTCCCTCAGCAGGATACTAGAGGCTGTGGCGGACACAACCACATTTAGGGTGACGAGCGCTGCGCCAACGATAAACAGTGTCTTTTTACGAAGTTTCATGGAGTCGCTCCTTCCTGGTGCGCTTCAGACACTGGCTGTAACATTTCTATCCTCCGATTGTGCCCGGGAATGGGACAGCCGGGGACTGTGAGAAAAGGGCCAATAGTGCGTCTTGTCTGAGAATTGGGTAGAAAAGGGATTTCGTTTCCAACGCCACACGGCAAGGGTGTCCTAGTAGATGTCGCCCCCTCAGTTCACTCAACACCCTGGGTGGGTTTCTTCTGCTGCGAACAGCAGATTTCTCCTGCTTTCGCGCCCGCTTAAGGCACGAGCATGTGTTTTTCCGATCATTCCCCTGTTGCCGGCGTCAGCCTCTCACAATCCCATTCCACTATAGCCCCCAAAGCTGGCTAGCCGCGATTCCTCACCTCCCGACTGCCTCCGCAAGCCGCCCGCTCGTTGTTTACCCCCCGCAGAGGCACCCCTTGGCCCCCCTTGTGAGCGCCGGTGGGCTGTGGCAGTTTCCCAGGGGATTGCGGCTGGAGCGGGCTTTTTTCTATAATTATATATGATTTTTGGGAGGACTCGGAGCGTTTAAGAATTATATAGTTTTATTGTTAAACCCCTGCTACATATGAACAGGGGTAGAGAGGTGAGAGGTGGGAGAGGTGGGGGAGGGAGAAACGCAAAAATTCTTAATGCCTAGTAGGTGGGGGCTACTGAAAGCAAAACAGTCTTAAAAATTCACAATTTTTTTAAGGGCTGTTCCTGGTTTGACCGGCGCTTTTTAACGGTTTCAGCTTTTCAGGGTGATTCCAGCCCTCAGGCGCTGCCAACGCCAGTGAGGTTATTTCCGGTTGCTTGTAATTCGTCCGAATAAATGATGCTGTTGGCGCTCTCCGTAAAGCGCGACGATCCACACCGGCTCCCGGTGCACGCCCATTATATCATGTCCAGTCAATTGCCCCTAACATTAACTTTACTATCCTTCTTCATCTTTCATCTTCCTTCTTGGCGCTCCTGCACGGCGGCGGTTCATTCTTAATAGGGATTGACCCCAGAGCAATTCGCCAACAGTCTCATAAATTCTACTGGTGTACAAACTTTCGACCGCCTGCGCCGGCTGATATCTAGTGGCTAATTTAGCGGATTTTCCAGGAGGCTGACAGGTTTTGGCGCGACCCTGATTTTGCCGAGGCAAACTCCCGCACTCGCTCCCACACCCGCTCCAACAAATCCGGCATCTCGACATCAAACCACTCAATCTCAGGATAGGCTCTAAACCAAGTGCGCTGTCGTTTGGCAAACTGGCGAGTGCGCAGAACGGTGAGCTTTTTCGCTTCATCCAAAGAAATCTCACCGGCAAGATATTGGCGCATCTCCCGATATCCCAGCGTGTCCAGCAATGGCATTGAAGACCCGTATTTCTGGCAGAGATATTCTACCTCATCTAACCAACCTGCTTCTAGCATTTCCCCGGTGCGCCGCGCAATGCGCTCGTCGAGAACCGCCGGCGAGCAATCCAAGCCAATCTGTAAAATCGGATAGTCCGGTGGATTCTCTCCCTGCTGCTGCGAAATCGGACGCCCAGTAGCGGAGAATACTTCTAATGCCCGCAATGTGCGCACTGAGTCATTCGGGTGAATCTTGCCGCCGGCATCTGGATCGACCTGTTGCAGCATGGCGTAACATTGAGCTTGGCCTAAGGATGCCAGTTGGGCTCGCAACGCCGGCTGCGGTGCCACCCGGGGTATCTTCATCCCCCGCACCACTGCTTTAATATATAAGCCGGTGCCCCCGACTAGCAGGGGGGGCTTGGGGGGGTGAGATTGATGGCAGTGGGCCACCGAGGCTTGGGCAAGCTGCTGGTAATCTGCAACCGTTAGGGTGTCCGCAGGATTGCAGATATCAATTAAATAGTGGGGCACCAGCTGCCGGTCAGCGGCTGAGGGCTTGGCGGTGCCAATGTCAAACTCGCAGTACACTTGCCGAGAATCGGCGCTGAGAATGGCCGCGCCCAAGCGCTGCGCTATGGCCAGGGCCAAACCCGACTTGCCGGTGGCCGTGGCCCCGCAAATCGCAATCAGTGCCGGTGGGTGAGAGATGGGTGGGTGCATCCCCTATAAAAATTTTACTGGAGAAAGGTTTCTTTTCGGCGGCAACACTGTTGTGCTATACTTTGATTGTGATTTTTCATTGAGAAGTCCACAAGGCTTCAAATCCAGGTATAGGAGCTATTTTGGTATGACGGGCAGTTATAGCGCCGATCAGATTCAGGTTTTGGAAGGGTTGGAAGCCGTCCGCAAACGACCGGGGATGTACATTGGCACCACCGGCCCGCGAGGGCTGCACCATCTAGTGTACGAGGTCGTGGACAACTCCATCGACGAGGCGCTGGCGGGCTACTGCACCCACATCGAGGTCGAGCTGAATGCGGACGGTTCAGTGAGCGTCACCGACGACGGGCGGGGGATTCCCACAGACACCCACTCGAAAACCGGCAAATCGGCACTGGAAACCGTGATGACGGTTCTGCATGCCGGCGGGAAATTTGGCGGTGGCGGCTACAAGGTTTCAGGGGGGCTGCACGGAGTCGGGATTTCAGTGGTCAACGCCCTGTCCGAGTGGGTGGAAGTCACCGTCTGGCGGGACAAGAAAGTCCACAGCCAGCGCTACGAGCGGGGCGTGCCGGTCAGCGAGCTAAAATCCAAGTCTAGCAAAGAAAACCGCACCGGCACCTCGGTCAGCTTCAAAGCGGACGCCCAGATATTCACCACCGGCACAGAATTTGACTACACCACCTTAGCCGGTCGCTTGCGGGAGCTGGCTTACCTGAATGCCGGTGTGAAAATTACCTTCACCGACAGCCGGCTGGAACTGCTCAAAAGCAGCGAACCGCGAGTCGAAAGCTACTGCTATCAAGGAGGCATCCGGGAGTACATCGCCTACATGAACGCCGACAAGCAGCCCCTGCATGAAGAAATCATCTACATCCAGGGAGAGCGCAACAACATACAGATAGAAGTGGCCCTGCAGTGGTGCGTTGACGCTTATACAGATAACTTGCTCGGGTTTGCCAACAATATCCGCACCATCGACGGCGGCACCCACCTGGAAGGGCTGAAAACCGTGCTGACGCGCACCATGAACGCCACCGCCCGCAAGCGCAACAAACTCAAAGAAAACGAAGCCAACCTGGCCGGTGAAAACATCCGCGAAGGCTTGACCGGCGTCATTTCCGTCAAAGTGCCAGACCCGGAATTTGAAGGCCAAACCAAAACCAAATTGGGCAACACGGAAGTGCGGGGAATTGTGGACTCCTTGGTGGGCGAAGCGCTCAGCGAGTATCTGGAATTCCGCCCCAACATAGCGGACGCCATTTTGGAAAAAGCCATCCAGGCATTCAAAGCCGCAGAAGCTGCGCGTCACGCCCGGGAATTAGTGCGGCGCAAATCCGTGCTAGAATCCTCACCGCTGCCCGGTAAATTAGCAGATTGCAGCTCAAGAGATCCGGCTGAATCCGAGATTTACATCGTGGAAGGCGATAGCGCATCCGGATGTTTTTCCGGAGACACACTTGTTGCTTTGGCTGACGGGCGCTCGCTCAGCTTTAAAGAAATTGTAGCTGAACAAGCGCAGGGCAAAGAGCATTTTTGCTACACCATTCGCCAGGACGGAAACATTGGGATAGAGCGCATCATCAACCCCCGGATGACTAAGGCCAGTGCTGAAGTCATCAAGGTGACATTAGATAGCGGGTCAACGCTTGTCTGCACGCCCGATCACCTTTTCATGTTGCGGGATGGCAGTTATAAGCCAGCGGCATTGCTAACCCCTGATGATTCGCTGATGCCGCTCTACCGGAAGCTCTCTGACAAGAGTGAACCGGGGATAACCATTGACGGTTACGAGATGGTTTGGAACCCGCGTTCAGATTCTTGGCTGTTCACCCACCTTGTAGCGGACTGGTACAACCGCTGGCAAGGTGTTTATACGCTTGCAGACGGCGACCGCTGCCACCATATTGATTTCAACAAACTCAATAACGCGCAGCAAGAATATTGGAGTGACGCCGCGAACTGTCAAGCGCAGGCTGAACGTGTTCGCAATCATTTTGCCAATCATCCTGAAGCGCGGGAGACGCTTTCGCAACGCGCCAAAAAGCAATGGCAAAATGAGAATTTGTTAGAGTGGCGGCGAGAAAAGACTCAAGAACAGTGGACGCCGGAATTCCGCGCCAAACGCTCTGCGGCGCTGCCCCAAACCTACTATCGCAAAACTCTTGCCGCTCTCAAGCAAATTGAAGTTGAGCTAGGCACACTAGACCCCGATGCCTATCGGGCCTCCCGCATCACAACAAAAGACAAGTCCATCTTGCGCTTTGATACCTTTTGCCAGCGGTACTTTGAAGGGGACGAATCGCGAGCTCGTGAAGCCGTTCGGAACTACAACCACCGCGTTGTGTCTGTCGAAGGCCTGGAGGAACGGATCGATGTTTACGATATCGAAGTTCCAAATACCCATAACTTTGCGCTGGCCAGTGGCGTGTTCGTCCACAACAGCGCCAAGCAAGGGCGCGATCGCCGGTTCCAAGCTATTCTTCCCCTGCGCGGGAAAATCCTGAACATCGAGAAAACCGACGACTCCAAAATATACAAAAATACCGAAATCCAAGCACTTATTACCGCCCTCGGACTGGGGGTAAAAGGTGAAGAGTTCGACGCCTCCCAGCTGCGCTATCACCGTATAGTGATCATGAGCGTAGCCGGCGACGAACCCACCCTGGTGATGGACGATACAGGGCAGACAGAATTTGTCGAAATTGGCAAATTTATTGATGACTGTATTGAAGGGCGTCGCACAACCGAACGCTACCGGGTTATCTCCTTCGATCCTGTCACTCACGCGACCCGTTTTCGGCCACTGAAAGCGGTGATTCGTCACGGCCATGAGGAGCCGATGTACAAAATCACCACCAGCTACAACCGCTCCATCAAAGTGACCTCATCCCACAGCGTTTTTGTCTTTGAGAAGGGTGAAGTCATTCTCAAAAAAGGCAGCGAAATCCGCCCGGGCGACCTCCTGGTTGCGACTCGGCGCATCCCGCGCCCCGAGGAAAGCCCAGCGCGGATTGATTTGCTGAAAACGCTCTACCGTGCCGGTTTAACTGACGGACTCTACCTGCAAGGTGAGGACGTGCGGCGGGTTGCGAGCCAGCGCGTTTTGGCCAAAGTCAAACAGCCCGAGGGGTGGAGCGAGCCGCGAATTTACCTGAACTCAGAAGGGTGGGAGCGGCTGGTTGCCCAGCGTCAGGAAGCTGGACTGAGCCAGATGCAAATTGCAGCCTCAGTTGGTGTGAAACAGCCGATTACCGTCAGTGACTGGGAGCGGAGCGTCAACCGGCCCACTTTGCCCGAATTCCTGCGCTACCTTGATGCGATTGGCGGGAACGACAGCATCGTTTACCAAACGCTGCCATCGAAGATTGACGAGCTGCTTTCCCAAGACGATACCAGCAAAAACGCCCGCTGGCGGGAAGTCAGCTGCTACAAGCCGGTTTCGTATTTCACCCCCGGCGAACTGGCTTCGCTTGGCGAGGAGGTGCGGATTGCGCCCCGGGCGCACAGCAACAAGGCATTTGCCCGCTATTTACCGGTGACTCGCGAGTTGATGTGGTTTTTGGGCTGGTATGTTGCCGAAGGCAGCTTGAGCCAGCATCAAGTCAGTCTCAACTTGGGCAAGAAGGATGAGGGATTCTTCCCGGAACTCAAGGCTGTTATTGAGGCTGTGTTCGGGGAAACGCCACGCTGCTATTTTGAGCGGGGGTGCTTCAAGTTCTATTTCCACAGCGTTGCTGCGGCGCGGCTGTTGCGAGCGTGGGGATTAGACGGATGGGCCCACGAGAAGAAGTTGCCAGATAACGTCTTTAGTTTGTCTGAAGATTTGCAACTGGCGTTTCTAGAGGGCTATTTTATGGGCGATGGCTCAGTCCGTAAAAATAGCATCGTATTTACAACCACCTCTTCCAGTCTGAAAGACGGGCTACTCTATTTATTGGGACAGCTAGGCATAGTTTCCTTTGTTCACAATAGTCGGTCATCCAATCCACCTGAAGCCCCAGTTCAAACGCGCCACTACGGCTACTATATTGGCGTCAGCGGTAAGGAACAGCTTGAGAAATGCCGGCTAATCTGGCAGCGCCACCCCAATGCCTCACGGTTAGAGGAGCATTTGGCACGTCCCGGTCGCAAGCCAGGACAATATGTGCCAATTGGGGAGGATTTAATTGGGTTGAAAGTGGTTTCTGCTGAGGAAGTTGAACTGGTCGGTGATTTTGTTTACGATTTCTCAGTAGAAGGGGATGAAAACTTCGTCTGCGGCACTGGCGGAGTTTGCGCGAAAAATACGGACGCTGATGTTGATGGGGCCCACATCCGCACGCTGCTGCTGACGTTCTTCTACCGCTACCAGCGCTCGCTCGTGGATCAGGGCTACATCTATATTGCCTGCCCTCCCCTCTATAAAGTCGAGCGGGGGCGCAGCCATCACTACTGCTACAGTGACCGCGAACTGCAAGAGCACCTCCGGCAGCTGCCAGCGAATGCCAACTACACTATCCAGCGGTTCAAAGGTTTGGGTGAAATGATGCCCACTCAGCTGTGGGAAACTACCATGAACCCGGAAACCCGCACCTTCAAGCGGGTGGAAATTGAGGACGCGGCTGAAGCTGACCGGATCTTTACCATCCTGATGGGCGACCGGGTTGGCCCTCGCCGCGAGTTCATCGAAACCTACGGGCCCAAACTCAACCTCACCGACTTGGATATCTAACGTTCCCCAGGTGCGTTCCTTGAGGGAACGCACCCTACTGCTGAGAAACCGGGTTTCTGACTGTGCCCCATGCCCCATGCCCCATGCCTGAGGCCGCCGCTTGCTGGCCGGCAGCTTAAGAATTCTTAATGTAATTTCTCATCAAATAGCCTTAATCTAAAAATCTTGGGTGGATTTTTGGGCTCTGGCCGCCTTAACACTCCAGCAGTCGATTTTAGTGTTGAGAAATTTAGCATGACCTGTAATCTAGCGACCAAATTGCGTGAGGGCACCAAAAAGTCCCACACGATGGCAGAAAATGTCGGTTTTGTCAAGTGCTTCTTAAAAGGCGTCGTTGAGAAGACCTCTTACCGCAAGTTGGTGGCCAACCTCTATTTCGTCTACTCCGCGATGGAAGAAGAGATGGAGCGCCACCGCCTGCACCCCATCCTCTCGAAAGTTTATTTCCCCCAGCTGAACCGCAAAAGCAGCTTGGAGCAAGACTTACAGTTCTATTTCGGTGCCAACTGGCGCGAGCAAGTGGCTCCCTCACCGGCTGGTCAAGCTTATGTGCAGCGGATTCGGGAAGTCTCGAACACCGCGCCGGAACTGCTGGTGGCTCACTGCTACACCCGCTACCTGGGCGACTTGTCCGGCGGCCAAATTCTCAAGAAGATTGCCCAACAGGCGATGAATTTGGCAGATGGACAAGGGACGGCTTTCTACGAATTCAAGGACATCCCCGACGAGAAGGTGTTCAAAGCCACCTACCGGCAGGCTATGGACGACTTGCCGGTGGATGAAGCCAACGCTGACCAAATTGTCGATGAAGCCAATGCTGCCTTTGGCATGAACATGAAGATGTTCAATGAACTGGAAGGCAACTTAATCCTGGCTATTGGCCAGATGCTGTTTAACACTCTGACCCGCCGGCGCACGCGCGGCAGCACGGAATTGGCCACAGCAGATTAATCCGTGAAAAAGCCTAGTTCAATTTTGGATTTTGGATTTTGGATTTTGGGCTGAATCTAAAATCTAAAATCTAAAATCTAAAATTGCTGGGGCTGCGCCCTGAAGAACGGTGAAATAAAATCATAATTAGTGTCCTTATTTCAGGAAAAAGCTTGGATATCCGCGCCGCACTCATCGACGAGATAGCAGAGGGCGCGTGCATCGAAGGGCAACCAGTTGCTCGTAAAACGGATTGAACTCGCACAGAAGCGGCTGGGTGCAGCACCTGGCGACCGAAGAGTTTGATGTCGCGCAAGGGAAGGGCACTGAACGGGAATAACCTTGCAGAGAAACCGGGCAACTAGAGGGTTAGGAATCGAGCCTCGGTCGAGCCACTGACGCACGGGGCGCAGCAGAGCCAAAGATAGCAGACGCATAAGTACACATGCTGGTGAGTGTGCGAACGGTTAATAGTGTTAACGGTTCATACTTATAACGATACAAAAAGCAAAAAATAGTTGCGTAAAGATCCAAATAAAATTGTCGCACTTCAGATGAAGTTTCGATAAATTAAATTTTCCCGTCTGGCAGCCGGTGTAGGTATTTTTGCTAGCTGCTTTGTGCTATCCTGAGATTGTCACCGGAGGGTGCGTAACACTTTTGCTAGTAGACGGGCGAGCGCGAAATCCCGCCTGTACAAACATGTGCCACGCCGGCGCGGGCTAATTGTAGAGGGCGGTTCGGTTTCGACATGCTCCCGGATTCAAAAGTGGGACGCTCCCGCAAGCGAGAATGACTGTCTTTTGGGAGGTACAAATGCTCAGGATGACTCAAAAAAGGCAAAAAACGCTCTCCCTAACCCGCAAGGCATTCCCGGGGGAAGCCTGGGAGTGTGGCGGAGAAGGCTTTCGGCAAAAAAAAGATTTAACTTTAGCCGGTTTAGCCTTGACGTTTACACTGTTATGTGGTAATGGCGCTGCAGCCCAGATTGCGCCCGATGCCACTTTGGGGGCAGAAAGTTCCGCTGTCAAACCGATTGACGGGCAAATTGACCGAATCGATGGGGGGGCGATTCGGGGGGCGAACCTGTTCCACAGTTTTCGGGAATTCAACATTGGGGAAGGGCGGGGAGTCTATTTCAGCAATCCCGCACAGATACAGAATATTCTGACTCGGATCACCGGCACCAAAGCCTCCAATATATTCGGCACCCTGGGCGTGTTGGGCAATGCCAACCTATTTTTGATCAATCCCAACGGCATCATTTTTGGGCCCAATGCCCAGTTAGATTTGCGGGGGTCATTTTTAGCCAGTACCGCCAGCAGCATCAAATTTCCCGACAGCACAGAGTACAGCGCCACAAACCCGCAAGCCCCAGCCCTGCTGACGATTAACGTGCCGGTGGGATTGCAATTTGCGGCTTCTCCAGGTAAAATAATAAATCAAGCCGCCGCAACCGACAGCAACGGTTTGCTAGTTGGACTGCAGGTGCAGCCGGGGAAAAGTTTAGTGCTTGCCGGTGGTGACATCACCCTCACCGGCGGCGGATTGAGCGCCGTCGGGGGGCGCATCGAACTGGGAGGGCTCGCCGGTGCCGGTACAGTGGGATTGACAGCTGAAGGCAATACCTTCCGCTTGAGTTTCCCAGAAAACAGCCAGCTCGCCAACGTCACCCTAACCGACGATGCGCGAGTCAGCGTGCTTGGCGAGGGGGGAGGCGATATTGCAGTCAGCGCCAATACCTTCACAGCCACCGGTGGCGGACGTTTAGTTGCCGGCACCGAAGGGGCGGGAAATGGGGGAGATATTACCGTGAGTGCTAATACAATAAGCATATCAGGTCGTGGGGCAAATGTCGGCAGCAGAATTTCGAGTCAAGCTGCACCGGGCAGTTCTGGCAATCTTGGCGATATCAGAATCAGCGCTCATAATATCAACCTCTCTGGCAATCAAGTTACCTTCAATTTTGCCGAAGACTTCCTGGGGGAAACAGGCGTGCAAAATGTAGCTTTTCAGAATACTTCGGGCAAGGTGGGCAACATTTTTATCAGCACTGAATCCCTGAGCGCTTCATCAGTGGCAGTTGTTCGCTCCTTCACAGACGGTTCTGGGAGTGCCGGTGATATAGCAATTAGCGCCAAAAATATAAACCTTTCCGGTTTGGGTACCGGCATCCAGTCAGGCACTCGTTGGGGGCGGGGAAATGGTGGGAATGTGACAATTAACACCGATACCTTAACAGTGCGAGATGGCGCTGCAGTTAGCGCTGTAACTCTGGGAGCCGGAAGGGGGGGGATTGTGACAGTGAATGCCTCTGAGTCGGTAGAACTGATTGGCAGATCTTCAGATAAAACAACTCCCAGCAGCTTGGTAGCTATATCTTCAAGTCAAGCAACAGGAGCGGCTGGAGACGTGAGGATTGCAACTAGAAGGTTAGCGGTTCGGGATGGAGCAGTGGTAGGAGCTGCCAGTTCCGGGGAAGGTGCGGCAGGCAATATAACCGTAAATGCTTCAGAATCTGTAGAATTGACTGGCAGCACATTAGAAGGAGACGGTTCCAGCAATTTGTCAGTTTCTACCAGCGGCTCTGGAAAAGCGGGGAATATAACCATTACAACGGGTAAATTAACAGTTCGCGATGGCTCAAAGATATCAGCTGGGACTGTAGAGAGCGGTGATGCCGGCTCTGTGAGTGTTCGCGCCTCGGATGTGGAACTGATTGGCACTGCAGCTGATGGTGTCAGTATCAGTCGTTTGAGTGTTCAAGCCGATCGGGGAAGCACCGGCAATGCAGGAAATGTTACCGTAGATACCGAGCGTTTAACTGTGAGGGATGGAGCACAGATAGCAGCTGGGACTTTGGGTAAGGGGAATGCCGGCTCTGTTAGTGTTCGCGCCTCGGATGTGGAACTGATTGGCATCTCAGCTGATCTTATAGCGTCGAGTGGATTGAATGCTTTCGTCGGGGAGGGAGCCATCGGCAATGGGGGAAATGTTACCGTAGATACCCAGCGGTTAACTGTCCGAGAACAAGCTACTATTAATGTCAGCAGCCAAGGGTTGGGCGATGCAGGCAACCTGAAAATTACAGCAGACAATATCCTTCTTAACACCCAGGGAAGTCTCACCGCTGCCTCTGCAACAGGTAAAGGCGGCAATATTAACCTGGAAGCGCAGAACATACAGCTGCGCCACGCCAGTGAAATCTCAGCCGCCGGCAGCAAAACCGGCAATATTACCCTAGAAGGCAATATCCCCATCAAAGCAGAAACCCTAGTGCTGCTTGAAGCCAGCCGCATACTCACCAGCGCCTCCGATCCGCAAGGAGGCAGCAATATCACTATCTCTCCCCTCAGCGAGTCAAATTTAGCAGTCTTTCAATCCCCCGACAGCACCATCAACGCCGCTGGAAAACTCACCATCGAAGGAGATGTCAACGTCAGCCCTCCTCAAGTTCCCCCAGTCGAAGTCGTTGATGCCACTCGTTTAATAGATCGCCGGTGCACCCCAGAAAAACTCAAAGGCAATGAATTCATCATCACCGGCAAAGGCGGTATCCCACGCGCTCCCTCCGACGCCCTCGCCAGTGACGCCCTCGCCGTCAACTGGATTTCCCTTCCAGCAGATACACCTGCAGGGGGTAGGGCGGGTTTATCTGGCGCACAGGAGCGGGGAAGTTCTGAAAAAATCCCCAAATCCCCAAATCCCGGCTCCTCCCTTATTGAAGCTCAAGGATGGGTAATTGGCTCCACCGGCGAAGTGATTCTCACCGCTTCACCGAATACCGGCATTCCCCACGCACCGGCACTCGCCCCTCCCCCGGGCTGCCGGTAAAATTTAACAAATCTTCACAACTTACCCCTTGCTTTTCTGGTGATAATATGGTAAGCAAACGGTCTGGATTTGTGGGAATAACACAGCTGCTTTTAGCGATTGGCGTTCAGCTATCAGCCTTAAGTTACCATCTGCCAGCCGGCAGCGCCAAACAGGCGGACGAAAAGGATCTCTGGCTCTCTTGTAGAGACGCGATTTATCGCGTCTCCCAACTCGATTGCCAAATGAATTATGGGCAATTAACCAGACTTGATATCAGCCCCGAGCGCGGACAAGTATCAACTGCGGTTGCGCCCCCAAAAAACCTAACCCCCCTTCCCTATGAGGGAAAAGGAGAAATAGACTCGATCGGGCAAGCCAAACAACTGTACGAGGCGGGAAAATTTGCCGAAGCGGCAACAGTTTTGCAGCAAGCAGCCAGCGCCTTTGCAGCGCAAGGGGATACCCTGAAAAGGGCAGTCGCGCTCAGCAATCTCTCACTAATTTACCAGGAAATGGGACAGTCGGGCGAAGCGGCGGAGGCGGTGCAGGCGGGCATAAATCTGTTGCGGGGTGGTGGAACTTGCTCTGGCGGATCGTCCTGCAATTTCCGCCAACTCGCCCTCGCCCAAGCCCTAGACATTCAAGGCAAATTGCAACTGGCACAGGGACAGTCCGAACAAGCGCTGGAAACCTGGAAACAAGCAGCTGAAATTTACCGGCAAGCTGGAGATACCGCCGGCACCACCAAAAGCCAAATCAACCAAGCCCAAGCCGAGCAAACTTTGGGGCTGTACCGGCAAGCCCTAAAAACATTAACTCAGGTGGGGGAAACCCTGCAACAGCAGCCAGATTCCTTAATTAAAGCAACTGGATTGCGCAGCCTGGGTAACGCTTTGGGAGTTGCCGGCAATCTGAAAGATTCGCGGGAAATCTTGCAGCAAAGTTTGGATGTGGCGCAGCGCCTGCAATCTCCCCAAGCAGCCGGTGAGGCGCTCCTCAGCTTGGGCAACACTGCCGCTGCAGCGCAAAACCCCAAAGCAGCACTAGAATACTACCAGCAAGCAATAGCTGCATTCCCCTCACCTGCCTCCCGCATCCAAGCCCAACTGAATCAGCTCAGTTTGTTGGTGCAAACCCAGCAATGGTCACAAGTCCAAACTTTGTGGCGGGAAATCCAAGTGGAGATAAACGCCTTACCCCCCAGCCGCACCTCCGTTTACGCCCAGATTCACTTCGCTGAGAGCTTAATGAAAATAGGGTATGGGACAATGCCCAGCGAATTCGCAGCGCCAAGTTCCCAAGAAATTGCCCAGATGCTGGCGAAAGCAGTCCGAGAAGCTAAAAATCTCAAAGACAAACGGGCAGAAGCTTACGCCCTGGGCTATTTGGGCCGGCTCTATGAACTCGAGCAGCAGTGGCTTGAAGCGGAAAAGCTGACCGAAAAAGCCTTGCTAATTGCCCAAACAATTAATGCGCCAGATATTGCCTACCGCTGGCTGTGGCAACTGGGACGCTTGCAGAAAGAGTTGGGGCGCACAGAGGAAGCAATCGCCTCCTACAGCCAAGCTGTGAACACCCTGCAATCCCTGCGCAGCGATATTGTGGCTATTAATCAAGACGTGCAGTTTTCTTTTCGGGAGAGTGTCGAGCCGGTGTACCGGCAATTAGTCGCCCTGCTATTGCAACCGGCACTCCAGGCGTCTCGCCCATCCCCCGCAAAACAAACGTCCCCCGCAAAACAAACGTCCCCCGCAGACGCAGGACAGGCGTCTCGCCTGTCCGAGATTTCCCAAAAAAATCTCAAGCAAGCGCGGGATGTGATTGAAGCGCTGCAACTGGCGGAACTGGACAATTTCTTTCGGGACGCCTGTTTGGATGCCAAACCCAAGCAAATCGATGAAGTCGATACCAAAGCAGCCGTCATCTATTCTATTATTTTAGAGAACCGGCTGGAAGTTATCCTTTCCCTGCCAGGACAGCCCTTGCGCAACTACGGGACGAACATCCCCCAAGGCGAAAAGGTGGAAAACATTCTCCTCAAGCTGCGCAATTCTCTCACCCCCACCGCCTCCACCCAGGAGCGCTTGCGCCTTTCCCAACAAGTCTATGACTGGCTGGTGCGACCGGCACAAACTCAGCTAGCCGAAAATAAAATACAAACTCTGGTATTCGTGCT
>CAZJNL010000008.1:0-22185 GCA_964546515.1 uncultured Oscillatoria sp. | reverse complement strand
CTGATGGTGCCGCTGGCGTTGGTGGAGCTGGCGGTGGAGCGGGCGGTGAGTCCGGGGGAGGAGACTTATAAGATTTTGATTTATCCGTGAAATCAGAAAAAAGTAAAAAGGAGGGTAGGATGAGCAGTTCTCAAACAGCAGATATAGTTGAGTCGGTGACAGCGAAACTGCAGGATTTGCCAAAACAGCAACAGCAGCAGGTGCTGGAATTCGTGGAGTTTCTGGCACAGAAGTATGTTAAGCCGAAATCAAATCAGCTCCGTGTTGCCGGTTTGCATAAACTGGAAAATGCAAATCAAATTCGAAAAGGGCAAATAGAGGCTTGACTTACCAGTTCCCAGGTTGATGTACAGCCAACAGCAGGCTCGGAATTTACAAATATTGCCGATTGAGCTAGTCCAGGTGTGGGCCCCAGAGGAGCTGACCAATTACCATAAAGATCCATTTGACCGCATTATAAGATCGCAGGCGACAGTGGAGGGCCTGCATATTGTGAGTGTGAATCGGGTGTTTGATAGTTATGGGGTGGAGTGCCGGTGGTGATTTTTTTCAAAAAGGAAAGGCTAGGGCCAGTAGCAGGGAGGTGGGTGCTACTCTCCTGGAATTTGGCCAGAACAATGCGATCCGGCAAAAATTTTGAGTTGAGCAGAAGAAGTCATATGAGCAAGATTTATGAAAATTTTTCAGAGGAGGAACGATGTTCGCAGATGGGCTGAAGCCACTGACCTAATTCTTTCCTGGATTCAGAAGGGATGGGGTTTAGAGGCTGGATGAGGTGGAAATTCCGAACAATCAAAATATCCTGTACCGGCGGGAGATTGACTTGATGGGCAGTTAAAGTTTTTCATATCGGGTGCAGGGGTTGGCGGCGGATATTGTGTTTAATAAAAAGATTGATGTAGATGCGCTGGTGAGTGACCGGTATCCGTTGCGGGATTTGCCGGTGGCTGTGGAGATGGCCAGGAGTACGGGGGAGGAGACTTATAAAATTTTGATTTATCCATGATTCTGCTGGCCAGTTTGGAAATAAAATTACTGTACCCTGTAAGAAGAGCATTGATTCAGAAATCGTCTGCTACAATAGCAGAACAAATTTGGCAGGTAAAGGCAGCAAGGTTGCCAATCAGTTCGCAAATAAAGGTTCTACATCGGGAGTGCGGCTTAAATAACCTTAGAATTGCTCAGTCAGGCAAAGGGAAGCTTAATGGATAAAGTATGCGTGGTGGGTTTGGGCTATATTGGCTTGCCGACAGCTAGTTTGCTGGCCAATAGAGGCTTTAGAGTGCATGGGGTGGATGTCAGCTCGAAGGTAGTAGAAACTATCAATCGGGGTGAGATTCATATTCACGAGCCTGATTTGGATGTCATGGTGAGGTCCGCTGTCAACAGTGGGCGTCTTGCAGCGAGCCTGACCCCAGCGCTTGCCGACGTGTTTATTCTGGCTGTGCCAACGCCATTTAAGGACGAACACATACCAGATATCTCTTATGTAGAGGCGGCCACACAGGCGGTCGCACCTTATTTGGAACCGGGCAATCTGGTGATTCTGGAATCTACCAGTCCTGTGGGGACAACGGAAAAGATTGCCAGTCAGTTAAAGAAGTTACGCCCTGACATTGACGAGCGAGTTCCTATTTATATTGCCCACTGCCCAGAGCGGGTTTTACCCGGTCAAATTCTTAAAGAGTTGATTAGTAATGACCGGATTGTAGGCGGGATTGACCCAGCTTCAACCAACAAAGCAGCTGCATTTTATAAAAAGTTTGTGACGGGTGAGGTTTTGGGCACAGATGCGCGGACAGCAGAAATGGCAAAGCTGACGGAGAATGCGTTCCGCGATGTCAACATAGCATTTGCCAATGAACTGTCTCTGATTTGCGATCAGCTGAATATTGATGTCTGGAAACTCATAGAACTGGCCAACCGGCATCCCAGAGTCAACATTCTAAAACCGGGGCCAGGAGTGGGAGGGCACTGTATCGCTGTAGATCCTTGGTTTATTGTAGATTCAGCACCGGCTCAGGCGCGGCTGATGCGGATGGCCCGAGAAGTAAATGATAGCAAGCCCGAATATGTGTTCGACAAGGTTAAAGCAGCAGCAGCCGAATATAACGAACCCATAATTGCTTGTTTAGGGCTAGCTTACAAGGCTAATATTGATGACTTGCGTGAAAGCCCAGCGGTGGCAATCGTCAGGAAACTGGCAGTCGAGGGAGTGGGTCATGTTTTGGCGGCAGAGCCTCATATTAAATCTGTGCCAGCCAGTCTTGGGGGATTGGGTAACATCGAGATGGTTGACGTTGAAGCAGCAGTGAAAAGGGCAGATATCGTGGTGCTACTTGTAGATCACTCGGACTTTACAAGCATAGATCGGGAACTGCTAAGGGGGAAAATCGTGTTTGATACGCGAGGGGTATGGCAGTGAAGCAAGTCCTAATTCGACAAGGCCAAGTGGTGGTGGAAGAGATTCCCGATCCACAAGTAGATCCTGGTACGGTGCTTGTGCGGGTAGATCATTCCTGCATTTCAGTGGGAACTGAGATGAGCAGCATCAACACTACCAATCTTCCTTTGTGGAAACGAGCGCTAAAGGAGCCCGACAATGTTAAAAAGGTTATAGACATGGCCGTCACCCAGGGTGTGTCGTATACTGCCAGCCTGGTGCGAGGAAGACTGTCTGGCGGTCTGCCCACGGGTTACTCTGCAGCGGGCACAGTCTTGGAAGTGGGTGCTGAGATTGATGACCTCAAGCCAGGCGATAGGGTGGCGTGTGCTGGGGCTCAATGCGCCCACCATGCTGAGATTATCAACGTGCCTCGCAATCTGACGGTGCCGGTGCCAGCTGGTATGGACTTGGCTGTTGCCAGTACAGTTACTTTAGGGGCCATTGCCCTTCAAGGTATCCGCCGCGCTCAACCCACTCTGGGTGAAATATTTGTCGTGCTGGGGCTGGGTATACTGGGTCAGCTGACTGTCCAGATGCTCAAAGCCAATGGTTGCAAGATAATAGGCACGGATCTCGATCGCAGGCGCATCAACATCGCCCTGGAGCTAGGTATGGATGCAGGCATCCATCCAGAAGAGGGAGACAGCATTGATCAGGTGGCACGCTTAACGGATGGCATGGGTGCCGACGGCGTGATAGTCACTGCAGCCACCCCCTCGAATGAGGCAATTTCCACCGCTTTTCGCATGTGCAGAAAAAAGGGGCGAGTGGTGCTGGTGGGTGATGTAGGACTGAATCTCAAGCGTGCTGATTTTTACCAGAAGGAACTGGACTTTTTCATTTCTACCTCCTACGGCCCTGGTCGGTACGACAACAATTATGAAGAAAAGGGCTTGGATTACCCGGTGGCTTACGTGCGCTGGACCGAAAACCGCAACATGGCCGAGTATCTGCGTTTGGCAGCTAATGGCCTGGTGTCAGTGAAGCCGCTGATTAGCGCAACCTATCCAGTGAGTGAGGCAGCTGCTGCTTATGAGGCGCTGAAAACGGATGGGGCCAAGCCACTTATGGTACTGCTTTCCTACCCACAAAACCAGCTGACTGATAAGCTTGTTAGAGTTGTCCCCAATCCCACTGCCAAGGCAGCTGGCGCGAACCGGATTCGGGTGGCTGTGGTGGGTGCGGGTGGTTTTGCCAAAGGAATGCACCTACCCAATCTCAAATTGCTGGCTGAGCGCTACCATTTACAGGCAGTTATGAGCCGCACTGGGCATAATGCGGTGGCTACAGCAAAGCAATTTGAGGCGAATTACGCAACGACGGACTATCAGCAGATTTTGCAAGATCCCGAGGTGGATGCTGTTATTATTAGCACTCGGCATAACTTGCACGCTTCGATGGCTTTGCAGGCGATAGAGGCGGGGAAGCACGTGTTAGTCGAAAAGCCGCTTGCGCTGACAGCAGAGGAACTCAGGTCAATTCAGGACTTCTACGCTTCATCTGCCAGCAGAGAGTTTTGTCCAGTGTTGCTCACCGGCTTCAACAGGCGCTTTTCTCGCTATGCCAGACGGATTCAGGAGCTAGTTGAAGGGCGCAGCAACCCGATGATTCTCAATTATCGGATGAATGCGGGTTACATTCCTCTCGACCACTGGGTGCATACAGAAGAAGGAGGAGGGCGCAATCGGGGAGAAGCTTGCCACATTTACGATCTTTTCACTTACCTGACAGGCAGCAAGGTGGTGACAGTGGATGCCCGAGCTATCGTTCCCAAAACTGGCCATTACAGCCGCAGCGATAATTTTGTAGCTACTGTGGCCTTTGAAGATGGTTCGGTGGCCACTCTGACCTACACTGCTCTGGGAACAAAGGACCATCTCAAGGAACAGATGGAGGTGTTTGTTGATGGTAAAGTCCTGGTGCTGGATGACTACAAATTGCTCACAGTCAAAGGTGCTAGGGTGAGAGGGGTGGACACTGCGGTGACTGAGAAGGGACAGAAAGAGGAGTTAGAAGCCTTTGGTGAGGCAATTCAGCGGGGAGGAGAGTGGCCCATTCCCCTCTGGCAGCAGATGCAGGCAACGGAGATAGCAAATCAGATTGAAGAACTTCTAAAAGCCCGGGATTCCAACTCTGTTCATTAGGTGCGTGGCAAGGTAGAGGCTGAGTGGTTGCTTATTAGCAGCAGTCGATTTGTGGCAGACAAGAAGGTTTCGGTTGGAGAAGAGAATCATGTTAGTCAGGCAGGTCGAGCGGAGGAATTTCCTCAAAATTTTCATGGTTGGGATGGCTTTTTTAACCTTGGGGAGATTGGCACAACTGTCGAGTTTCAAAATTTATAAACTCAGGAAAAAGCCCATAGAATATGGGTATGGTTCTGGCGCTTATGGAGCTGATGAGTATTCAGTTTGTATTGATTGACCTGAAGGATGAAGCGTCAGAATATAAATCCTTTGCTGCTCTGGGAGGAGAAATTTAATTATGTCCAAACGACACCTGCCCGACCCCGGTAAAGACGCTGGCCAATGGGGAGATATATTAAACAGTTATCTCAGGCAATCTCTGGGAGAAAGTGGGGGCGTAAATAAATGGTCAGACACTTCTCAGAGACCTCAAAATTTAACCCCTGATGACAAAGGGTTGACTGGCATAAATATAGAAACAGGCCATGTAGAGCAGTGGAATGGGAGCAGATGGGATGTGCTTACCAATTCGCTCACTTCATTTCAAGTCGATGCCAGTGGTTCAGTCAGTCAAAGCCTCCAAGATAAAATAGAGGAACGTGCAAGCATAACAGATTTTGGTGGACGGGGAGATTTTACAACAGACAATACTCTTGCTTTTAACGCGGCAGTGCGGTTTTGCCAAGAAAGAAATTCAAAATCTATTTTCTTTCCTGCCGGAGCCTATGTCTTCAATTTCCCACCGGAACCCATAGGAACGGGAGTCACTCTAATTGGAGAAGGAAGTGCGGGTGCGTCCTACCCCCACGGTGTAACCTTGGTAAAAAATTACGAAGAGAGAGATAACAGGAAAGGATTTTTAACCTGGAATGGAAATTTCGCTGACTATCGAGGCACCGGCGGCGGAATGGAGAACATTACCGTTCTCACGACCAAGCCTGGAGGAATTGGAATTTTACTGACTGGTTTGAGTCCTGAGCGCAGAGCCGGTTACATGCATTTCGATCATGTCAAGTGTTTTGGTGGTCGGGGAGGCATGTGGTATAGAGCTTTAGAGATCAGAGGTGGGAACTTAACTGTCAAAGAAAGAGGACAAGGAATTAGAGATGCTGTATTTGTAGGATGTTACTTTGCCTCCGCTGCTGATAGATACAAAACTGTACTAATTGAAAACGGGGTGTCGATAAAATTTTTGGGCAGTATAATATATAGCGCTGGCGCTGGTTCGGCTGGCTTGTTTATTTCTGGAACCGGTTCTGACGCGGTTCAGAGATCCACCTACATTGATTATTTTGGCACAATATTAGGAAACTTTACAGCAGATTACTGTAATATAGTATCTATCTACGGCAATATTACAGGTAATGTGGCGCTGACTGAAAATGCCTGGAACGTCAATATATACAGCAATATTCTGGGGGATCTTCAGGATAATTCTTTGCTGGAAAAAGGCAATTTTATTTTTTCCCGTAAAGCTTTGGGAAAGTCGCTGTTCAGCGGCAACGGATATCAAACTTTTCCCGGCGGGATAATTTTCCAGTGGTTTAGTGTTTCTCTGAATGAGAGCTTCCAGGATTATAATTATCCTTATCCATTCCCGAACGCTACTTTAGCAGTGGTGGCTACGCCCGACTCAGAAGAGTCGCACACAGTTCTCCAAAAATCTGCCAATCACACCAAAAATACGGCCAGTTTAGCGGCTTCAGGTCAGTGCAATGCTACGGTGATTGCCATTGGGTATTAAACAAAGTGCGGGGGCAGTCAACACTGAGCCTGAAAACTGCCCTAATATCTAGCCGCTGTGAGGGGATCAGGCAGTTTGTCCTTTATTCCAGGCATTTGATTGTTCTGACCCCTGGGATTTTAACTCAGTTGTTTTGTTGCTGCGGGGTTTTTAAATGTGCGGTTTCGTTGGCGCGTTAACGTTGGGAGACAGCTCGTTTGCTGTCACGCCGGCATACATCGACCGTATGCGGGAGACGATGGTTCACCGGGGGCCTGATGGAGGGGGAACGTGGGTAGCTGAGAATGGACGGATTGGTTTAGGCCACCGGCGGCTATCTATTATCGATTTATCTTCGGTAGCTAACCAGCCAATGTGCAACGAAGACGGTACCTTGTGGGTTGTCTTCAACGGCGAAATTTATAACCATACCGAAATTCGCAGGGAATTGGAACAAATAGGTGGCCACTGCTGGAAGACAGACCACTCGGACACTGAGGTCATCCTCCACGCCTTTGAACAGTGGGGCATTGACTGTCTGGAGAAGTTTCGCGGGATGTTTGCCATTGCTCTCTGGGATGCCAAACAGCGGGAATTGTGGCTGATTAGGGATCGGATCGGCATTAAACCGTTATATTACAGCATCCATAATGGCCGCATTACGTTTGCTTCCGAGATCAAGGCGCTCCTCCAAGACCCTGACCAGAAACGCGCCATTCACGAGGAGGCTTTCTACCATTATCTGTCTTTTTTGACGACACCGGCACCGCAGACACTGTTTGAAGGCATCAAGAAGTTGCCAGCGGGCAGTTGGTTGTGCGTCAGGGAAGATAAAGTGATCGAGGAGCGTCGCTACTGGGAGCTGTGGGAGCGCACCTCGCCATTAGTCGGTGTTTCTGAAGATGAGATTGCTGAGCGACTTTTAGCTGAACTTCGCACAGCAGTCATGTTGCGCAAGGTGAGCGATGTGCCCGTGGGAGTTTTTCTCTCCGGCGGCATCGACTCCAGCACGAATGCGGCTTTGTTTTCTGAAGGAGAGGGTGGGCCAGTCAAGACCTTTACTGTCGGCTATCAGGGCGAGTACCAGACCTACCAGAATGAAACCCATTATGCTCAAATGATGGCCAAGCAAGTCGGGGCTGAATACTGTGAGCGTTTACTGACCATCGACGACTTGCTCGATTTTCTGCCCCATATGGTATACTTACAGGATGAACCGATTGCCGATCCAGTTTGTGTGCCTGTTTACTATGTTTCTAAGCTAGCTCGGGACAGCGGAGTGATTGTCTGTCAACTGGGAGAAGGGTCGGACGAGTTATTCTGCGGCTACCCCTTTTGGAAAACCTATCTCCAGCTTCAATATTATAACGATCTGCCGTTTCCACGAACCTGGAAGCAAATAGGTCTTGCCGGTTTGCGGCTGTTAGGTAAAGAAGAAACTTGGTATTATGAAATGCTGCGCCGTGGCTCAGTAGGTCAGCCCCCTTTCTGGAGCGGTGCAGAGGCTTTTCCTGAAACTACAAAGCAACGTCTGCTTTCACCCCGGTTGCGCAAACAGTTCGCCAATCTAACTTCCTGGGATGCTTTGAAGCCAATTCGCCAGCGTTTTCAGGAAAAAGCTTGGGAAAAATCACATCTGAACTGGATGAGCTATGCGGATTTAAATTTGCGTTTGCCAGAACTATTGCTGATGCGGGTGGACAAGATGAGTATGGGGGTGAGCTTGGAGGGGCGCGTGCCATTTCTAGACCACAAGTTTGTGGAACTCGCCATGAGCATTCCCCAATCTGTCAAGCTAAAAAATGGGGATTTAAAGTATATTTTGAAGAAATCAGTGCGCGGAGTGATTCCAGACCAGTTGATAGATCGCAAAAAGCAAGGCTTTGGAGTGCCGGTTTACGAATGGCTCAGCGAGAAGTTAGGACAGCAAGCCCGTATAAAAATTAATGAATTTTGCAGCCAAACTGATTTTCTAGATCAAACTGAGGTAAATCGTTTGCTAGATCGCCGGCGCAGCTCACAAGCTTGGTATCTGTTGAATTTGGCCCTGTGGTGGGAAAAGTACATCAAATGATCTTTAATGGGAAGCGGGTGTTCAAGCGACTTCGCGGCTATTTGACCTTTTTACTCTGCTTGACCGCACTCAAGTTTTATGGTGGACAGCCGTGCCCCAGCTAAGAGGTTACATCTAAATTAAAAGAAGCATAACAAATGAGTTCCAACTGGAAGAGAATATTCAAACAGCTCCGCTGTCACTTTGCCTTTTTGCTCTGCCTAATCGCAATCGAGCTGTATGGTGGATACCAGTGCTTCAGCCACGGTATTAGGTTTCAATTAATAGAGGTTCCATCTTTACAGTCCTTGCAAGTAGCTTCTGTTGAGGTTTCTGGTTTGTATAAAGATGAGATGGCAAATCTACCTTGGGTTAAAGCAGGCGATAAAAAGCAACAATATGTGGGCGCTCTCCAGTGGACAATGAATCAAGTTAAAAAAGTGAGTAAAAATTCGGTAAAGAAAGATCCTGAAAAGTTACTGAAATCTGTGAAAGCTGGAGAAGGGGCTTTGTGTTATCAAATGTCCTTGCTTTATCTCAATGCTTTAGCTGCTATCAATTTACCAGCCAGACGCCTTTTTTTAACTTCTAATTTATGGGGCGGTGATACTCATTCAATAGTTGAAGTTTTGTGGGACAGTAAATGGATAGTGATGGATCCAACGTTTGGTGTATATTTTTCTAACAAAATCACAGGCGATTTACTTTCCGCCCAAGATATAAAAGAATATTTATTTAATGGTAACTACAGCAGAATTCAATCTAATTTTATAGTCGGCGACGTTCAATATCCAGCTCGATTGGAAAAATATTATATGAATTTTTTGCCCCTTTACAATAATGTTTTTGTTGAAAATTATAAGAATGATATCAGTTTTTTATTATGGCTACCTCCACTGAGGTATTGGTTGGGGAGTAAAATGTATTATCAAAAAATAGCGGGCGAGTCAGACAAGCACATAAAGTTTGTCCAGAGAATTTATTTTGATTTTACTGTAATTGTACCGTCAATCATCTTATTTGTTGCCGCGATTACTTTTGTCAAAGCATCTGGTCTGCTTAAAAAGATGAAGTTACGATAATTGGGAGTGTAAAAACTTATGTTAACCAGAACGCTCATCAAAAACTTAATCAGGCTGTCTCAGAAAATTCCTTTTTTAAAAGCGAGAGGCTCCTACACTTATTTAAAAAACAAAATTCAAAGTGTGCAGGAAAGCCGTTTTGAAAATTCTCAGATAGAATTTAATGATTCTCAAAGATTTTTAAAACCTTTAGGTTCATTTGAATTCAACAATTGCATTGCTAAAAAGACTGTCCTTGATTACGGGAGCGGTTACGGCGGTAGAACTGTCTGGCTAGCCCAGCAAGCAGGCTTTGTAGAAGGTGTAGAAATATACCAGTCAATGGTTGATATTTCCAATGAATTTGCCGTGGAAAAGGGCGTTAAAAATGTACGCTTTAGTTTGGGAAGCGAAGATAAAATTTTTTATGCCGATAACTATTTTGATGCTATTATATCCTTTGATGTTTTGGAGCATGTTCAGAAGCCAGAAATTATTATCAAAGAATTTTATAGAGTATTAAAACATGGCGGTATAGCTATCGTAATATTTACGCCCTACTACGGCGCTTTTTCTCACCACTTAAACTACATTACTTTGTTTCCCGGGCTGCATTGGTTATTCTCCCCTCGGAATTTAATAGATTCAATAAACGAATTACTGGAACAAGATCCAAGATTTTTCAACTTGGGAATGACCAGGCAGCCAAGCCCCACCATATCTTATAATGGGAAGCGAGAGTGCTTGCCCACACTAAATGGCCTGACGAAGGCTGAATACACAGAATTGATCTGCCAAAATGGGTTTAAAATTATGGAACTTAGAGCGGTGCCGATTTTAGAACAGTTTCCAGTGCTTGGCAGTGCGGGCGCTGCTTTTAATAGGGCTGTTAACAAAGTTACCGGTTGGGATGAATATTTTTCCCACAATCTAGTGAGTGTTTTAAGAGCTGAGAAATAGTGCCCTACTTCTGAAACATTACAAGCTGTCAAATGTCTTTCCTTTAGGCATAAATTGAAATAACCGCAGAACAGAGCGAGGAGCAAAAATGGAGAGCCAACAAAAATTGATACCCGGAACTGAGCAATACAATCCTGACTATGAACCACCTAAGGAAAGCCAACTTGTAAAGCTATTGGTAGGATTTACCAAATGGCTTGGAAGAGAAAGCCTTGTCACCCCTCACTGTTTTGGAGGGAGCAACTTAGCGAAAGTTGAATATGAATACGATTCAGCGCATCTTTTTCTAGAAAAGATTAATTTTTTCTGCCTCACTCCCGCAATCTTTGACAATAAAGACGTTCTGGATGTGGGGTGCGGCTGGGGCGGCAAAATGATATTCTACGCGGAAAACACGAATTTAAAAAGCATTAGCGGCTTCGATCTGCCAGGTATCTGCGTCCCGGAAGTATCAGCTGAGTTTGCGAAAAGCAAAAATATTAATAATTGTTTTTTTTCTGCGGGTTATGCTGAAAACATGCCCTATGAATCAGAAAAATTTGATTTAATAATAATGGAAGATGTACTTGAACATGTGAACGATCCTGAAAAAGTGATGAGGGAGTGCCACAGGGTGCTCAAGCAAAATGGCTCTATAGTTGTGGTATTTCCATCGTTTAAATCTATATTTGCTCATCATTTAGATCGAGCTATAGCTTTGCCAGCAGCGCATTATTTGCTGCCTATGAAAGTGTGGGCTTCTGGCTTGAATTACTTGCTGCTGAATCGAGAAAGTGACTTGCACTATGAACCTTTCAAGAAAATTGTACAAACAAAATATTGCGAGTCTATCACCAAAGACCTGAACGGATTAGATTTGGCTAATTTTAAGATAATCGTGGCCGAAACAAATTTTAAGTCCCACACATTAAAGCTCGTGCCCGCAAGACGCAGCATGGGAAGAAGCAGGTATATAAAGCCTTTTTATGACTTGGCTTTTAACTTGGGCATTTTTCGAGAGCCCCTGTCTATGTTTATTTTCTTTTACGGGCAAAAATGAGGAAACATCAGGTTAGGTCTGAGCCTAACTGGAAAACACTCTTTGCATGGCTTTTCGCAAGTTTTTTTCACTTTTTTTATGTAGATTGCAAGCATTGCTTTCTCCATGCCGCAGGGCGTTCAGATCCAATTTTGTTTCTCGCGTTGCCCAGACTTTCATAACTCAGAGTCTGATGATTGTTATAAGTCTGCTCACGTCTGTAATCCTGGCCAGAATTCTGGGACCTGAAGGGCGTGGCCTTTATGCAGTTGCCTCAATTGTCAATGCGATTGGCATACAGTTTTTCAATTTCGGCCTGCACTCGTCCAATACCTACTATGTGGCTCGGGATAGAAAACTCCTGCCAGCACTGCTCGGCAACAGTTTGCTGATCGGCTTTGGCTGCGGAAGTCTGGCGATAGTTTTGGCAGGGGTCGCTTTTTCAATATGGCCCCATCTTGCTCCAGTGCAGGGACTGCTGTTGCTGCTGGCTCTCGTATCGGTTCCCTTTAGTCTGGTTTATATGCTGCTGCAAAAGCTCCTCATTGGCATAGATGAGGTCAGTTCTTATAATAAGATAGATTTGGCGATAAAAATAATTGGGATAATTTTAATCGGACTTGTCATTTTATTGAGACAAGTTACGGTAGAAATGTTATTCTCGGCTAACTTAATTACTCTTGCGATTGGTTTTGTCTGGTGCCTTTGGAGTCTGATAACTTATATAAGTGTACATCCTTGGCCATCTTTCTCCTTGCTTAGAGATAGTCTGGGTTACGGACTGAAAGCCTATTTGGCAAGCTTTTTTTCCCTGATGGTGCTGCGCTCGGATTTATTGATGGTTAAACATCTTCTTGGAGAAGAGCAGGCAGGTTATTATTCCATCGCCGCGAGTATGGCTGACATGGTTTACATGCTGCCTTGCATTATCGCCACTCTTCTTTTTCCTAAATTGTCAGCTTTACCTACTATTTCAGAGAAATGGAAGTTTACTAAAAAGGTAATTGCGACAGGCGGGCCGTTAGTGATATTTTTGGGAGGGAGTGCTGTTTTGGTAGCCGAACCTCTTGTGAAATTTTTGTTTGGAGTACATTTTTTGCCGGCGGCCACAGCATTTATATGGTTGCTCCCAGGAATTATTTTTTTGGGAATTCAAACTATTGCCGTTCAGTTTTTGAATAGTGTGGGCTTTCCCAAGGTAATAGTTTTAGTGTGGGCGGGGTCATTTTTGCTGAATTTCACACTCAATACATGGGCCATTCCGTCCTATGGAATAAAGGGCGCATCTCTGGCTTCTTCTGCCAGCTATATTTTTGCTTTTGCTTGTATTATTTTAACAGCCAAAAAATATGCAAATCAGCGACTGCCAGACCATCAGGCATAATATTCACGGATACGGTAAACGTTTAGAGTTAGAGTGGATTCTTTCCCAGATTGATAAAGGATATTCCAAAGCAGAGTCTGGTTGTGGTACAGGAGTAATGATTTTCTTCCCCTTAGCCAAAATGGGCTGTGGGATTCTCGGCATAGATTTAGACACAAAGAGCATTGAGTTTGGACAAAAATTTTTACCAAAAGGAAAAATATCTCCCAACACGCTTCAATCTCTCGATATTTCTTTAGTTGATGCAAATCCAGATGTATTCATCGCTTTCCAGGTTGTTGAACACATTGAAAGCGATCAATTAGGATTATTTTTTAATCAAAGTCGCAAGAAGCTTAAACCCAGTGGCAAGTTGCTTGTCACTGTACCCAACGGGCATGGCTGGTTTGAATTGGAGCGCTTCCTTTGGTTTAAAACCGGCATTGTCCCTCTTCTAGAGAGATTAAAAATTTTCGGCGCTGTTAACAGACTCAAAGAGCTGGTATGGGGTCGTGAAAATCTTGAAGAACCCTATTCCTCCACACCTGCCAATTCGCCTCACGTGCAGCGCTTTACTTATAATTCTATTCAATTACTTTTGCGCAATCATGGGGTTGAAGTAACAAGCATTACAGTAGCTGTCTTTATTGCTGGTCCTTTCAGCCAGCTGCTTTTTGGCGGAATCAAGCCGATTGTAAAGTTAAACTGTGCTCTGGAGAGTGTTTTTTCCAAAATTGCTTTTGTTTTTTTATTTTTTGTAATTTGGCCCAAGAGCGAGAAGAAGCCTGGTCTCACTGAAATATAATATACTGTCACTCAAATCGGTAACATGGATTGCGTCCTTTCTCTCCATAATATTTCTCCCACCTGTTTGGATAAAATTAGCTCGAACGCAACTAACATCACCCTGCGCGAATTAAATGCTTTAGGCTTGTTTGGTTGGCTCAAAAAAATGCGCTTTTTAGGAGCGGAAAACCTCTACGTTTTCGTGGAATCTGATGAAGATTTTGCCTTGCTGCCTGTGTTTAGGGCCGTTGCATCAACGGCCCAAGCCAGGAAGAAATATATAGTATTTTCAGGCAGCCCAAAACAGCCGCTGACTTTTTACGATTTTGTCCGCTCAGGTGTTGATCTCTTGCAGGGAACAATAGAGGGACAAACAGCTAGAATGCAAGCTGGGAGAGAGATTAGAGAATTACTTTCTGAGCCCCTGCAAAGTGTATCTTTGAGGACTTCCAAGAATTTGTGGTGCCTGCAAACCAATCTTTGGTTTGGGCTGAAGGCGGGAGGCTCTGTTGGCCATATTGCCGGGGTCGTCAATGCTCTGATGAAAGAACAGTACAGAGTGGACTATTTAGCGGCATATCGCCCGGTCATGGTAGACGACACTGTGAACTATCATGGCATCCGGCCATCCAAAAATTTTGGCTTGCCAGTAGAGATAAATTATTATCGCTATCATTATGATTTTATTCGGCAAGCCCAAATGATGGATTTGCCTCAACCCAGCTTTGTTTATCAGCGACTGTCCGCTTGTAACTTCACCGGCCCGATTTTAGCCAGAAGCTTTCAGGTTCCGCTGGTAATCGAATATAACGGCTCGGAAGCCTGGATTGCTAAGAATTGGGCGCGGCCATATATTTATCACGAACTAGCGGTTCAAGCTGAGGAAGTTTGCCTGCGGCACGCTCATCTCAACGTAGTGGTATCAGATGTATTGAAAGAAGAGCTGTTGGCCAAGGGGATTCCCGAACACCGGATTGTCTCCTACCCTAATTGTATTGACCCACAGATTTTCGCTCCCGGACGATTTACGCCCGCTGATCGTCAAGCCTTAAGAGCCAAGTATGGGATTGCTCCAGATGCAGCCTTAATTACCTTCGTCGGGACTTTTGGGCGCTGGCATGGGGTAGATGTGTTGGCTAAAACTATCCGCCAAATGGTGGATAGTGACCGGGCATGGCTGCGAGATCACAAAGTACATTTTCTATTGGTGGGGGATGGAGTTCATATGACCACGGTCAAAGCCGAACTTGCTGATGCCCAATATGAGGAGTTTTTTACCCTTACTGGTCTGGTGCCTCAGGCAGAGACACCGGCGTACTTGGCAGCTTCGGACATCCTCGTGTCCCCCCACATACCCAACGATGATGGGACACGCTTTTTTGGCTCGCCGACCAAGCTGTTTGAATATATGGCTATGGGTAAGGGAATCGTGGCCTCTGACTTGGAACAAATTGGGGTGGTGCTCAAGGATGGGCTGACGATCGAGGAGCTGAATGCCGCAACAGAGCCAATGGAAAGTTCGGCTCCTGCTGTACTCACCAAACCGGGCAGCGTTAGCGATTTGATGCAGGGAATCCGTTTTTTGGTCACTCACCCGGCTTGGCGCGAACGGATGGGAGAAAATGCTAGAAAGCTCGCTCTTTCCAAGTACACTTGGAAGGAACATGTAAGAGCAATCTTAAACCAGCTTGAAATTTGCATTAAACCCTAATTTTGCTACATAAATGTCATTTCTTAGATATTATCACCGCCTGAAAGGGCTGCCCCCAAACGCAGTATTTGAAAAGCTCTGGCAAGTCGCCAATCGCACCTCCAGCTATCAATTCAATCGGATACGAGACAGCTTCATTGCTTCCCACTCCTCCCATCTACCTTTCAGCGCCGAGGGAGCGGTACTTTTCAGCTATTTCCCTTCTGTAGATTCCGCCCTGCTGCTCCCCTACTCTCAGGAAATTGCCGAAATATCCAGTTTATACCTGGCTCACAGGTTTGACCTTTTGGGGTCTGGCTGGGTCCAGGTTTATCACGGACAAGTGTGTCGGGGACTGGAGGGTGTAGTTTATCCAGCAGCACCATCTGTAAAACCTGATCTAGAGGGAAAATGGCTCGAAGAGCGGCTCAATTCTGCCAATATTCGGGAGTCCCAGAAAGTCTGGGCTCTAATTGATGACCTCCACTATCAACCTATTGATTGGCATCTAGATTTCAAGTCGGGTTATCGATGGTCAGAGGCTACCCGGTACATGGATGTGCGTTATGCCCACAAGCCGGGGGTAGATGTCAAGGTGCCGTGGGAATTGGCTCGGATGCAGCATTTTCCCATGCTGGTATGGGCTTTCGTTCTCAGTAGAGAGATAGATGGCTTGGCAAAACCCGAAAAATATGTGCGAGAATTTCGCAATCAGGTGATCGATTTCATCGCCACTAACCCCCCCCGATTTGGAGTGAACTGGCGATGCACTATGGATGTGGCTATTCGTGTGGTGAATTGGCTGGTAGCCTATGATTTGTTCCGGTCCAATGGCGCTGAATTTGACCGAGATTTTGAGCGGGTGTTTGTCCGCGCCATTTACGAACATGGCCAACACTGCATCAAGAATCTGGAATATAACCGCACCTTAAGATCTAACCACTACCTGGCGGATATTGCCGGACTGCTCTACGCTGCAGCCTACTTACCTTGTTCTCAGGAAACAGATCGCTGGTTTGCCTTTGCCGTGCAGGAAGTGCTGTCCGAAATGGAACATCAGTTCAATTTGGACGGCTCTAATTTTGAAGCCTCTACCAGCTACCACCGACTGTCTGTAGAAATGATGCTCTACTGCGCTTTGTTGGTGGTGGCGCTGCCTGAAAAGAAACGCCAAGCTTTGTCTATTTACGATTTCAAGCAACACCGATACCTTCCTGAACTCAAACCAGCGGATGCGCAGGAGTTTGAACCTGATTCCCCATCTATCTATCCTAAATGGTTCTGGAACCGATTAGAAAAAGCAATTGAATTTACTTTGCATATTACCAAGCCGACTGGTGAAATTGCTCAGATCGGAGATAACGATAGCGGTCGATTGCTTAAATTGTGGCCCGCCTATCAGGCCATGACCCAAACCGAGGCGGTCGAGAAATACACTAACCTGAAAGGGTATACTGAGTTGCCCCCTGAAGTGCTATATTGGGATGAAAAAATTTTAGACCACAGGCATTTAATCGCTGCTGGGAGCGCTTTTTTCCAACGGAAAGATTTTGCGCAATTCCGCCAGTACAGTCCAGTGGAAGTCCATCTGATTGAAACTGTGTTGCGAGAGAAAAACGCAGACGTGCCGTTGTTGAGCTTACCAAACCGCAATCAAGCTCTTGCATACACTCTAGATTCCTCAGAAGCTTCTCAATTCGAGAGACTTGGCCCAGAAGTTACAATATTAGAAACCGAACAAGACCTGACGCAAAACCTACAATCATTCGCCTACCCGGACTTTGGCCTGTACGGATGGTCTTCCGAAGACTTGTTTTTTAGTGTGCGCTGTGGTAGCATTGGCCAAAATGGCAATGGAGGTCACGCCCACAACGACCAGTTGAGTGTAGAACTTCAATATAAGAAACAAGACATCTTTCGAGATCCAGGTACATATCTCTATACTCCTTTTCCTGAAATTCGCAATCGTTACCGCTCTACATTTAGCCATGCCACACCCATGCCTGAGGACTGGGGCGAGCAGAATGAATGGGAATGGGGGGTGCAAGGACTGTTTAGCTTGAAACAAAAAACTTTCGGCTCTTGCGTTTTTTTTGATAAAAAATCTGGTATTTTTTGTTCAAAAAATCAAAGCGCTAATTTAATTTTATCTTTTAAAATTGAAACCAATAAAGTTGTGGGCAACTGCGATGTAAAACAGATCGAGATAAATGCATCGAATGGTTATGGGAAACAGCAATTAAATTCATGAGCTAAGCTTAAATTAAGCAGAGGGTTATGAAAGAAAACTTAAAGCGCGATCTCGGAACAGCTATTACAGTTTTCAATATTTTATTATTTTTTGTTCCTGGTTTATACGTTCTCATAAACTTAAACCGAATTGACAAAATCCTAAAGACGGGAATATTCCCGGTAAATAATCCTTGGGACGTTAACAAAATTATCGTTCTGATTCTGGCGTGCTTTTTAACTCCCCTTCTGAACTTTTATATTTTCAGGAAATTTTCCTCCAAATACATATCTGGAGATCCTAATTTTCTTAAACGCACAGAACTCCTAATTTATGGAATTTTTATATTGTCCCCTATAAGCATCAGAATTTTTTACCCTGAATATTTTGATTTAAACTTAGCTATTAACCGATATATAGAATCTACTTATTCTGAAAAACTTTTGCTCAGAGTGAGTTATTTTAAGGAGTCACCTCTCTGGAATGAATTTATTATATATTCTCTGCTTCCTTATCTTTCTTTAATTTTGCTCTGCAGGTATTTCAAAAATAGAAAATATCTCCTGTGTTTGATAACTTTTATTGTATCTACTTGTATAATTGGATATTTTAATGTTTTTATTCAAAGTCAAAAACTAAACATAAACTTTTTTGTTATGACAGCCGTAATAATGGCAATAATTTTACTACTTCAAAATATCGGCCTCAAAAAAGGTATACGCAAATATATTAACCTAAAAAATGGTTTTTTCCTAATTTTGTTTCTGGCTGCACTTTACAGTCTGTATCAAGTTTACCTGTTGAGCCAGGGAGAATCTACAGAAAAAAATCTGTTGGATATTTTGGCAGAATCTGGAACTAGATTTGTAAGGTATATACCTTATTATGTTGAATACTATCAACAGCACGACCATCCATTTAGTTTACCGTTTCAAGCTACCATAACAGGAGTTGCTCCAGAAAATCCTCATATAGCCGTGTATAAAATTGTCTATTCCAGCGCTGACGACAGCGCTGGAGTCGCCAGCCTAGCCTCTTGTGCCTGGCTTTTTGAATATATACAATATTCTTACTGGGGATTTTTGGTATATCCTCTGAAGTTGGTGGGATTTCTTTACTTTGTAACAAAAGCTTTCCGCTGGATAAAAATTGACTACAGTTTGGCATTTGTATTTTATTTATTTTTCTTTACAAGGCTTATAACCCGGGATTTTATATACGTTCTTCTAGGACCGCAATCCGGAGTATTTTACCTGCTAATAATTACTCTAATTATTGCGGCTTTAGGAAAAAGCAAATTTTTAATTATTAAATGGGCAAAGTAATCAATCTATTGCCAGTACAATTTGCAGCACAGTGAGCTGAGTAGATATGGGGTTCCGGCGACTAATTCCTAATTCGGGAGCATCCCGTTTTTGCTAGTGTGCCGGAGTATGGTATGATGAAAGGTGCAGGGCCTTAAGCTATTGTCAAATCTCTATATGACTCCAGAAGAAGCTCAAAAATTACAAGCACCTATCAAGGGGCTGGCAGAGATTCTCTACAGGAATACTCCCAAATCCGATTTAAACTCTCTAGAAAGCATTGAAAAATCAGTTGGCCAGCAAATTTTAGAAGAAGTTGGTCCGAAAGTCGCTTTTTTCTCGAAGAAGTTACGGTAACTTCGCGGGGACGAACGAGAAAGTCAAAAAGTTGTGTGGGAAAAATTGCGATTCCAGAAAAACAAGCAGAAAAGTTAGATTTACCAGCTAGGGGGGCTCTCTCCCCTCTCAGAAAAATGCTGTTGCGGGTAGCGGCCAATGAATATTATCAAAATGCGGAAAAAGACCTAGCTAGACCTAGCTATTTTGACAGAGATTTAGGTCGGTCACAGTAGCCTGCACAGATTGGTACAAAGGACAGAGTTTTATCCACCGGAGGCCAAACAACCTCTAACAGAGCTCAGTGCAGACGGTGGGAGGGTTAGAGTGCGCACTCAAACAGGCGCAAGCTCTGAATGGCTTGAATACAAGACAGTCCGCCTGCAACAAACTTACTATAATGCCGCTTTTCAAGACAATTTATTTCTCAGTGATTGGGTGAACTCTCAAAATTTGGCTCATCCTCTGGTTTGTCTGGGAGACGGCCATCCAGGAGTCTGGAAATTAATTAAGGAATTTTATAGCATATCGAGCCGGTGGTAAATTTTAGATTGGTATCATCTCCGAGAAAATCTTTATAAAATCGGTGGGTCATTAAAGCGTCTCGCACAAGCTGAATCTTATTTATGGCAGGGAGAGGTTGAGGAAGCCATGGCTCTCTTATCTGAGTGTCGCCGTCAACAAGCTAAAAACTTCATCAAATATTTGCAGGAACACCGCGAATTATTGATTACCAGCGGGCGCAAGCTGAAGAGCTTTGTTCAATTGGCTCGGGCGCAGTAGAGTCAGCTATTAAACAACTTGACATCCGGCTAAAATTGGTGGGAGCGCAGTGGAATAAACACAACGTGAGCCAGATGTTACAATTTCGATGTGCTTACCTCAATGGTCAGCTGGCCTAAGCGTACTTTTACACAAACGGGATGCTCCCACTAATTCTGAACTATAAAAATTTTTATAAGTTTAAAGCGGCAAGGATAAAAAAGAAAAGATAAAAACAGGGAATAGTTGATTTTTAGTTTTTTATACGGTGATTTTCACCCTTATTTTTAATATCAGAGAGATAGTTATTGGGCTGATACAACCCCAAGCGGCAGCTAATTATTGTTGGGTTTTATCAGCACGATATTTGAGGAATTCCGACATTTTACTCATGTCTTATTTTCCGATTTTATCCCAGGGACTGAGGCGATTTGGGCTTCAAGTCACCTGTTTCTTGTATTCTCTCGCAAGGTTAAGTCAATCCTATTGTAACCGAGGTAAAAAAGACGACGAACCTCAGTTTTTCAAGCGCAGAGCCACCGCTTATAGCACTTTTTGTCGCGAATCGTAACTGTAAGGTTGGGCCAGTTCGGAACCCTCCTGATGGCTGGCCTTGCGAAGATAAAGATATCATTTTTTTGGCCCCCATTACTCTGGCTACTGCTATGATTGTACTGGAGTAAAAGGCAAGGAAAAAAAACACTTATGAAAGATTATACAAAACAGCCTCTGCTGTTCAATATAAAAAAAGCAGTCCGCTATGTCCAAATGTATGGCCTTCAGCGCACATTGATAAAAGTTGAAAGCCACTACCATATGAAAAAAAAATACGATAGCCTGCCGGATATGAGGAATAATTTTCGCTCGGAAGGGCATGTAGGTATTATTGGATGCGGAAAATTTGCTTTTGGGAATATCGCCTACTACCTCAGAAAAAACTATGGCTATGTCATAGGCGCGGCGATGGATATAAACACAGACCGAGCAGCATCACTTTATGAAAAATATAAGTTAAATTACTATACCGATAATGCAGAAAAGCTGATTTCCGACCCCGCTCTTGATATGGTGTTCATAGCCTCTAATCATGCCTCTCATGCTGAGTATGCTATCATGGCGCTGGAAATGGGAAAAAGTGTCCATATTGAGAAACCCCACGCGGTCAGCGAAGACCAACTCATTCGCTTGTGTTCAGCAATGTCCAGGTCGGAAGGGAAAGTGGCTATTGGGTTTAACCGTCCGAACAGCAAGTTCGGGCGCGAAATTAAGCGCTATATGGACTCGCAATCGGGCCCTGCTATGTACAATTGGTTTGTAGCAGGTCACGAAATTCCGCCAGAGCACTGGTATTTCAACGAAGAAGAGGGCGGGCGCGTTCTGGGAAATTTATGTCACTGGACAGATTTCGTTTATCAAATTGTCCCACCGGAAAACCGCTATCCAATTACAATTAAGCCGGCACGTTGGGAAAAGCCAGATTCGAATATAGCAGTCACTTATATCTTTGGGGACGGCTCGATAGCCACAATCATGTTTTCTGAGAAAAGCGAACCGTTTGAAGGGATCAAGGAGCGCTTTGTTGCCCATCGGGGTAAGGTGCTAATTTCCATGTACGACTTCAAACATATGCTTGTTGAAGTTGCCGAGCGCAAGCACACGATCGCACCGCTGTTCCGCAACCACGGTCACGAAGAGAGGATCTGCAGCAGCTACGAGATGGTGCGTCCAAAGGGGAAAAATCTGCCGGGGTGTCCGATATCATACGTTTGGGAGACTGGACAGTTATTCCTCAAAACCAAAGAGGCTTTGGAGGAAAACAGGGTGATGACGCTGGCTCCATACGATCAATCCTTCCCCAAAAACGCAACTGTATGAAACAAATTCTTCAGTTCCTCAACACCGGCACTACAGAAATCGTGGAAGTTCCCTGTCCGCGAGTCAAACCCGGCCATCTCCTGATCCGTACCAGCACCAGCCTAGTCTCTGCCGGCACAGAACGCATGCTGGTGGAATTCGGCAAAGCCAACCTCCTCGACAAAGCCCGCCAACAGCCAGAAAAAGTGCGGATGGTGCTCGATAAGGTAAACACAGACGGCCTCATCCCCACCCTGGAAGCCGTGCGCAGCAAGCTGGACCAGCCCTTGCCAATGGGCTACTCCAACGCCGGCATCGTTTTGGCTGCCGGTGCCGGTGTGGGGGGATTTGCCCCTGGCGACCGCGTCGTTTCCAACGGTCCCCACGCCGAAGTCGTCTGCGTCCCCAAAAACCTC
>CAZJNL010000007.1:0-22309 GCA_964546515.1 uncultured Oscillatoria sp. | reverse complement strand
GCCGCAGGGAATGGCAGTGTCCAGGTTGAGGCTCACCTTATCAACGATTACCTCCACTTTAACAGCACTGGCATCAATGCTGTAAGAATAGAGCAGATTCTTGGCCAGGTTTTGCATGTAGTCGGCAAAGTCAATCCGGGCTAGATCGCTGGATTGATATAATTTTTCGTGGATCAGGGCCATAGACCTGACGCGGTTCTGGCTCTCCTTGAGCATGTCCAGGGTTTTGCTGTCCTGAGTGTAGCGGGACTGCAACTTGAGCAGACTGGAAATCACCTGCAAGTTATTCTTCACCCGGTGGTGAATTTCTTTGAGCAGCACCTCTTTTTCTTGAAGCGAGGCTCTTATCTTGGACTCCGCCTGCTGGCGCTCCGCCAGCTCCATCTGTAACTGCTTGTAGAGCTCGGACTGCTGGAGGGCGATCCCCAGTTGGGCAGCGAGTTGCTGAAGCCACGAAATCTCCCACGGCTGCCACTGGCGTTCGGCGGCGCAGTGTTGGGCCACGAACAGCCCCCACAGCTGCTCGCCTTGCAAAATGGGAACGACCAAATTAGCCCTGACTTGAAACTGCTCGAACAGGCCAATGTAACAGTCAGCCAGACCGGATTTGTAGATATCTTCCACCGCCAGGACGCGACCATGCGTGTAGGGCAGGATGCAGGTTTCCACCGCCAAGCCGACGTCGAGGATTTTTCGCCCCTGTAGCTTCGTCGAGCCTTCCCCGACCGACTCTACAATCACGGTGCCGCTCCAGTCGGGCTCGAAGCGGTAAACGAGCGCCCGGTCAATTTGGAAAAACTGCCGGACTTCAGTGACTGCAGTGCTGAGAATCTCTTCTAGGTTCAAAGATTGGCGAATGTGCTCTCGCACTGTCCCCATCAGCCGCTCTCGCTCTACCTGCTGCCGCATCGCCTCCAGAGCCTGTACGCGCTCGGTGATATCCCGGCAGACACATACCAGTCCCACGCCTGAAATCAAAGTCAAGGAAACTTCCAGGGCAAATGTATAGCCATCGCGCCGCAAACCTGTGGTTTCTCCGCGCCACTGCCCATTTTGTAATAAAATAGGAAAAATCTCCCGCTCGATGCGGTTAATTTCCTCTGGGGCGTAGAGTTCTTTCCAAGTTTTGTCAGTCAATTCTGCAGCGCTGTCGTAACCAAAGAGCAGGACGTGAGCTTTGTTTAGGTATATATATTCACCGTCCTGATTGAAAATTGCGATGCCATCCATCGAGGTTTCTATAGCTGCCTGCAGCCGCCGCATTTCTATTTGCGCCTGTACGCGGTCGGTGATGTCGGTGTGCGAACCGGCCATCCGGTAGGCTTTTCCTGTTATGTCTCGCAGGGCAGACCCGCGGGCGAGAATCCAGCGATAGGTTCCATCTTTATGCAATAACCGGCACTCAATTTCGTAAATGGGAATGCAGCCGTCCAGGTAATTGCTGAGAATTCTGAAAACTCGCTCTCTATCCTCCGGGTGGATGCGCTCTGCCCAGGCTTCGTAAGTGTTGGGAATCTCACTGTCAGAACACCCCAACATGCTTTTCCAGCGGGGGGAAAAATACGTTTGGCCAGTTTCAATATCCCAGTCCCAGATGCCATCATTCACTCCCTCCACGGCAAGGGCAAATCGCTCATCGCTCTTGCGCAAATTTTTTTCCGTCTTCTTGCGGTCAGTGATGTCTCGCTGAATCACCACGATATAAGCGAACTTTCCTGTCTCGTCCCGCACGACAGAAGCGGAGCAGTCCACAATCATAATTGTCCCATCTTTGCGGATAAATTCCACCTCCAGGCGAATGGTGCCTGTTTTCAGGAGCGTCGGAAAGGCAAGAGCGGCGAGCCTTTGAGATTCCGGGGTGAAAAATTCATCCAAGCGGCTACCGATTAACTCGCTCTCGCTGTAACCGGACTGGCGGATGGCAGCTGGATTGGTTTGCCGGATTGTCCCGCGTATGTCTGAGACATGAATAAAATCGGGAGCCGCTTCAAACAAAGAGCGAAACCGCGCTTCACTTTCGCGCAGGGCTTCTTCTGCCCGTTTGCGGTCGGTAATGTCTGTTATGGAACCGACAATTTCTAGGGGGTTGCCCGCAGCGTCGATCACTAGCCTGAGGTCATCCCGTATCCAGCGGTAGGTGCCGTCAAAGTGGAGAAAGCGGTATTCATGGGTGTGAAACCCGCGCTGGAACAGGGATGGCAGTTCGGCAAAGATTCTCGGCGCGTCTTCGGGGTGGATGCGGTTAGCCCAGCCCCCGGAATCTTCCAGGAATTCTCTGGCTGAATATCCCAGCAGGGCGGTAATGTTCTCGCTGACGAAGGTGGCTGCCAAATCGCCTTCAGCCTTGCAGCTATAAATCACGGTGGGGCAACAGGCGAGCAAATATTGCAATCGCTCGTTAACTACAAGCACTTCTTTTTGCGCTAACTCCCGTTCGGCAATCTCCCGCTGCAATCGAGCGACCGCATTGGCTAATTCAATCGTCCGGTCTGTAACTCGGTTTTCTAGCTCTTGATTGAGCTGTTGCAGTGCCTCCTGTGTCTGTACGCTTTGGGTGATATCTAAGATCACGCCATCAATCCAAATCAGTTCGCCATCTTCGCGGAAAATGCCTTTACCTTTGTCAGAAACCCATCTGGTGCCGCCCGAAGCCCGCACGATCCGGTACTCTATCTGATAGGGCTGTCTGCTGGCTGTTGCTTTCAGGATAGCTCGCTCTACCATCTGCCTGTCTTCGGGATGGATAATGCTGCTTATGCTGCGGCGGGAATTGAGAATTAGGTCAGAAGCTGGATAGCCGGAAATTTCTGCGATTTCCTGACTGATAAACTCGATTGTCCGGACTCGCGAGCAATACCGGCACCGGTAAACGGCACCGGGAATATTGGCAACTAGGGAGCTAAATTGCTCTTGACTCTGCCTGAGGGTTTCTTCTACCCGCACGCGGTCGGCGAGGGCAGTTCGCACCTGCAGAAATAGCTGCGCTTGCTTAAGGGCGATGGCGATTTGCACGCTCAGCTGATCTAACAAATCCAATTCCGATGAGAGCCACTGGCGCGGGCCCGAACACTGGTGGGCAATCAGCAACCCCCAGAGATGAAATTCCGGAGATACTCCTGATTTAGGATTCATCAAAATCGGCACAACCAGATAGGATCTCACCTGAAAGCGCTGCAACAGCTGCAAATGGCAATCGCTTAATCCGGCTGTGTAAATATCGGCAATCGCCCGCTTGCGTCCGTGCCGGTAATCCGCCCCTTTCCCATCCCTGAAATAGGTATCTTGGATCTGGCTTTCCAGTGACTCTCTCCAGCCTGGGGCGACCGATTCAGCTACAATGGTGCCATCCATGTTGGGGTCAAACTGGTACACCAGCACCCGGTCTGCTTGCAGAAATTGCCGCACTTCCGTGACTGTGGCGTTGAGAATTTGATCTAGATTCAGGGATTGACGGATGCGATCTCGCATGCTATTAAATAGGCGCTGGTGTTCCAGCTGGCGCTGCAAATCTGCAGTCCTCTGCTGCACCAGCTGTTCCAGTTGGCTGTTCTGCCTCTGCAGCAGTTTGACTTTTTCTGCTTCCAGCCGGTACACCGATTGCTGCAAGGTTTGGATAACGCCATACATTTCCATCGGGTCGAGGTCTCGCAGCAAGCTAGTCTGGGTGACAATCCCCAGCAGTTCTCCCTGAGTGCCGGTCACCAGCAATCGCCTCACATTTTTCTGCTGCATTTCCTGTTGAGCTGACCACAGAGAATCCTGCGCACCTAGGCAAAACAGGTTAGCACTCATCACGTCTTTTGCTTGCGTGTTTGTCAAATCCAGCTCTAGCGCCTGAAACCGCACGATGTCCCGCTCGGTGATAATGCCGGCGGGGATTAGGAAGTTCTGAGTGGGGGTTGACTTTTCACTGACAATCACCACGCAACTGACGCCACGCTCTGCCATTAGCTGAGCTGCGCTCTGCACTGATGCTGTCAGCGGTGCGTGAATCACTTCTGCGCTCATCACTTCTGCGACCCGCCGCCATTTTAGCAGGTCTGCCGGTTGCATGCAGGCGCGGATACTTTCTGGTGTTATAATACCCAGGATTTGATCGCTTTCATCCAAAACCGGCAGGTGGCGAATCCGGTGCCGGCGAAACAAATTGAGTGCGGTGAAGATATCCCGAAACTCCGATTCCCTCAGCACAATTAAGTCCCGCGCCATCACGCAGGCAATTTCGATGCCTTCTAAATTCATTCCACCGGCAGCCAGCCGCACCACGTCCCGCTCTGTGAAAACTCCGGCCAGCTGCTGCTCTTCCATTACCAAGACACAGCTAGAGCGAGAAATGTCGGTTATACTGCTGTCAGAGTCGGGGGAGTTCGACCGCAGGATCGCCGCCCGCCCCTGACTCATCTGAGTGATGACATCTGTCACAGGAGTGTTAGAGCTGACTGTTAATGGAGCGGGAATAATTACTTCCCTAAGGGGGTAAGTCAATAAGTCGCTGCCGCCCGGTTTTGTAAATGAAGTATATTTTGCCATTCAAGGAAATGCTCGCCTACTGTCTGTAGGGATTGTTATTAACGCACCCTACTGCTTGCTTAATTATAAATGATGCCGCTGGCGAATCTGTGAAGGGTGACAGCCCACATTCGCCCCGTCGCACGCCTCTTATATCATGTCCCATCAATTTCCCGCTAATTTATTTTTCTATCCCTCTGACTCTTTCTTCTTCTTTCTTGGCGTACTTGGCGTCTACCCTACGGGAAGCCGCTATCGCGTCTATGGCAGTTCATTATTAAACCCCATATCAATTCGCCAACAGTCTCATTATAAATTTGCCGCGATCCCCCGATTTTTTAAAATCCCATGCCACCTATAGGAAATTCTTATCGCTCCTCCGACGCCTAGTGCAACGGATTTGAACAAGGATACTGGTGTCGTGGGCGGCGCAGTTCACAATAAGCTGGACGGTTCGTGCAGCGGAAGCAGAACGGTAAAGGTTGTGCCGGCACCCACTTCCGACTCCACGGAAATTTGGCCTCCGTGCAATTCCACAGACCTTTTGACAATGGCCAGCCCCAGTCCCGTCCCGGAAATCGTGCCGGCGTTTGTGGCCCGCTGGAAGGTGTCAAATATTCGGTTGAGGTCTTCTGGGGGGATGCCAATCCCCCCGTCTTGGATGCGGAAGACTGCCACCGGCATTTGGCAGTTTTGCTCTGGGATTTGGGGAGTGGTATTTCTACCTTTCTCCCACTCAGCGCCTGCGGGGGGGCAGGTCAATTCTAAGCGAATGGGGCTGCCGACAGGAGAATATTTCATGGCATTGGAGAGCAAATTGCTGAGGATGTGCCGCAGCAGTTTCTTATCCATTTTAGCACGGTTGCTGCTGCCCTGACAAGAAAAGGTGAGGGAGTGCTGGTTAGCGTCTGTGAGGCGCAACTCTTCGACAACTTCGTGACAGAACTTTTCTAAATCGAGAGGGGCGGGGTTAAATTCCAGTTGGCCAGCTTCTACTTTCCCGATCAGCAGGATGTCTTCTAACAGCTCTGTCATCCGCTTGACAGCAGCTTGAATCCGGTGGAAATGGATTTGTTTTTTCTCTTCCGGCCATTTGGAGCTGTAACTTTCCAGCAATCCCGCCGATAATAGGATGGTGCTCAGCGGGGTGCGAAACTCGTGGGAAACCATCGAGACAAATCTGGATCTGAGTGAGGAGAGTTCCTTTTCTTTTTCTAGCGCCTCCATAATTTTTGACTCGGCTTGCTTGCGCTCGCTAATGTCCCGCCCTTCCGCAATCAGCAGCCGCACTTTGCCAGTCTCATCAAACACCGGCTTGAGGGAAAAGTCCACAACCGCCACGGTATCTCCCGCACCGCGCAGTTCGACCTCGTAGCGGACAAACTCGCCTTTCGCCGCTGCCAAAAGCGCTTTTTGCAGCTGCTCCCGTGCCGGTGAGAGATCCCAACTTGGCGTTTCCCAAAAAGGACGCCCCATAACTTCTTCTTCGCGGACACCGGCAAACTTGAGCGCCGTCTGGTTCATTTCTAGCACAGTGCCATCTGGTGCCAGCAGTCCAGTAAATTGGAAAGTTTGGTCGAAAATAGCGTGGAAGCGCCGCTCGCTTTCCTGCAGCAACTGCAAAGTTTGGGAGCGCTCGATGGCATAGCGAATGGCTCGCACCAGCAATTGAGTGGTGATTTGACCCTTGACTAAATAGTCTTGCGCCCCCATCCGCACCGCATCCAGCGCCGCCGCCTCATCATTGAAACCCGTCATCACCACCATCGGCGTATCGGGTGCGACTTCCCGCAGGCGGGTGAGGGTTTCCAATCCGTGGCTGTCGGGGAGGGAGAGGTCTAGCAAAACGATGTCAAAGCAGTCGTTTCTCAGTTGCTCTTGCGCTTCCCGCCGCAGTTCCACCGGCACCACTTTCCACTCCACACCCGCAGATGCTTCCAGGAGTTCTTGCAGGAAATCAGCGTCGGCGGGATTATCTTCTACCAGCAGTATTTTAATCGGCATAGTTCGATTTTAGATTTTAGATTTTAGATTTTAGATTGGCACCTTGCCGTTGCGATAGCCCTGCTGGGCCAGTCAAACCCCGAGTTGATTTCCTGAATTACCTGACTCAAAAGATGCCCCTGACTGCAAACGATCATTCCCTACCTTTTCCCCATCAGACTTTTAATTTGCTGCTCAGAAAAGTCCGAGTCCTGCTGGAATTCGTCACATTTTTGTTTTTTCAAAACATCTACCTGCGTTTCCGCCCCGGCACCATCAGCTACCGCCCTGAGTTTCAGGCCGTGGGCCATTTGAATGAGGGCATTGATCGCAGGCGCATTTTGTGAGATGTTAGCAACGAGGCTGCTCTCGATCTTTAAATTGTCAAGCCCCAGAGATCCCAGATAGCTCAAAGTTGTGTGCCCCAAACCAAACTGGCTGATTGTGGTTTGAATTCCCAAGCGCTTCAATGCCAGCAACTTTGAGGCCATCGCATTGGCATTTTTAGCTGTCGCTACGGTATCTGCAGCTATCTCTAGCTCTAAAAACTGACTCTCAAGCCCGACCTGCTTTAAGATATCAGCGACGGTTTTATAAAGATTCTCGTCCTGAAACATTTTAGCCGATATTTGGCAAGACACCCGTAAATATATCCCAGAAGTTTGCCAGGTTTTTGCTTGCTGGCAAGCCGTCCGCAGCGCCCACTCGTCCAGTTCTGGCCTGAAACCAGACTCTTCAGCCAGCGACCGAACCTTAGCGGATGATATCAAGCCTATCACAGGATGGTTCCAGCGGACAACAGCCCCCACACCTACGATTTTATTTTTGCGAAGTTCGACTCGCGGCTGGTAGAACACTTGCAGGGATTTTCTCTGCCACGCTTGCTGCAGGTCGGCGGCTAGCTGCAAATCTTTAGAAGTCTCAAGTCCAAAGATGGGGCGGCTGTAGATTTTGCAGCGATTGCCTCCCTCCCGCTTGGCTTCCCCCATCGCCACACCTGCTTGCCGGCGGAGTTCTTCCAGACTGGGGGCGAGGGGGTAAAACGCGATCCCAATAGTTGCCGTCAGCGGAATCGATTTGCCGGCAATCTCAAAGGGTTGAGCGATTGCTTTGAGAAGCTCTCTGGCAATTGCTACAGCAAGCTCCTGGCTGCTCACCGGCGGGAGAACGATGGCGAACTCGTCGCCGGCAAGTCTGGCAGCACCGGCTCCCTCAATTTTATCAGTAAAATCAGCCAGCCGCTCAGCGAGTTTTTGCAAAATCAGGTTGCCGTTAGAATAGCCAATGGCATCGTTAATTCGTCCCAGCCGGTCTGCGCCCACAAGCAGGAAAGGAACCAGCCGGCTGTTTTTGTCAGTTTTGGCAATCGCCCGCTGCAAATACCCCGCTTCTCCTTCGAGAGCCGACGGATTGGGCAAGCCGGTGAGAGGGTCAAAATTTTCTAGCTGATCCAGCCGGTCGGAAATTTGCTTCAGCTTTTGATTCTGCTGGGCCACTCTGTTCAGTCTAGCCCGGATTGCCTCCAGCAGATCGGTGTTGGTGCAAGGCTTGACGAGATAGTCGTCCGCTCCCAGATTCATACCCAGACGCAAGTCAGTTCGCTCACCTTTTGCGGTCAAGAAAATGAAGGGAATATTTGCTGTTGCTGGGTCTTGGCGCAATTCTTCAAGAACGCCATACCCGTCCAGTTCGGGCATCATCACGTCGCAAATAATCAGGTCGAAGTTGTGGCTCCGGGCCAGCCTGACGCCCTCACGGCCATTTGCCGCTCCCATCGCCTCGAAATCTTCTGCTTCTAGCAAATCCAGTATGCTGTTCCGAATGTCTGCGGTGTCTTCGATTACCAGTATCTGGGTCATAGCGCGTTTTTTATCCTTCTTGAGTTTTACAGGCTTCTCTAGAGATTGTAACTGATTTGTGATTCTTTTCCCGCCATAGACGCGCCAGCGGATCGCCCGTAGGGTAGACGCCAAGAGCGCCAAGGAAAGAAAATAGGGGTTATCGGTTAGGCGTTAGGCGTTAGAGGTTAGGGGGAAGTGAGAATTGCCCCAATCTCTCTTCCTCTTTATTTTACTTCTTGGCGGACTAGGCGATCTGCACTGCGGGCGATCCGCCGCGTCCTGTGGCGGTTCATTATTAAGATTAATCCCCCAGACTTAATATCACTCCACCGGCAGTTTCACCACAGCCAGCCAGAAATCCTCAATTAACCTCACCACTTTGGTGAACTGCTGGAAGTCCACCGGCTTGGTGATATAGCAATTCGCGTGCAGCGAGTAAGACTTGAGAATATCCTCCTCGGCGGCTGAAGTGGTGAGAATCACCACAGGAATCCTCATTAATTGCGGGTCAGACTTAATTTCTCTGAGCACTTCCAGACCGTTTTTTTTGGGCAGGTTCAGATCCAGCAAAATCACGTCCGGACGGGGTGCGTTCGCATGAACACCCTCCCGCCGGAGAAAAGCCAGCGCCTCCACCCCATCCTCTACGAGGTGGAGGTTATTGAGAACCTTGCTCTCGCTCAGGGTTTCCACAGCCAAGTCGGCATCGCTGGGGGAATCTTCGACGAGCATAATTTCTATGGGCTTGACCATTATTTTATCACTCACAGGACTGTCCGTTCAATTGAGATCGCAAAAATCTAGTAGTTTTCTTACTCCCCCTCACCCCAAAGTGGGAGAGGGGGTTGGGGGGTGAGGGGGCATTTATGGGGTTAATCCACCGGACACGAGATCGCAGGACTGTCCGATTATAGGTATTGTAAAATAAAATGTCGCACCTTCTCCCAGCTGGGACTCAACCCAGATGCGCCCGCCGTGGCGCTCGACAATCCGCTTGCAGATTGCTAACCCAATGCCGGTGCCGGCATATTCCCGGCGGGAGTGCAGGCGCTGAAAAATAAGGAAAATTCGCTCAGCGTACTCGGGAGAAATGCCAATCCCGTTATCGCGGACGGCAAACACCCAATCAGCGTCTTTCTGGACGGCATAAATGTGAACGTGAGGCACATCAGAGCCGCAGAATTTGATAGCGTTGCCGACCAGATTTTGCAACAGCTGCACGAGTTGCCCCGCATCTGCCATTATAGCAGGCAGCGGGTCGTGAGTCACTGCGGCACCTTTTTCGGCGATTGCCACTTGCAGATTCGCGAGAGTTTGCCTGACCACAGCGTTGCCGTCTGTGAGCTGAAACTCCTTGCCTTTTGTCCCCACTCGCGAATAAGCCAGCAAGTCATTAATCAGCTGCTGCATGCGAGTCGCGCCATCCACAATGTAGGCGATCCACTTGTCCGCCTTGGCATCCAGCTTGCCTTGATAGCGCTGCGACAGCAGTTGAGTGTAACTGGTAACGGCTCGCAGAGGCTCTTGCAAGTCGTGGGATGCCACGTAGGCAAATTGCTCGAGTTCCTGGTTGGAGCGCTTCAGATTTTCCGTCAGTTCCTGCAGGTGCCCCTCCGCGTCTTGGCGCTCGGCAATTTCCTTTTGCAGTTGCGTGTTGGAAGCTGACAGCTGAGCCGTGCGCTCTCGCACTTTGTGTTCCAGACTCTCATTGAGCTGTTTAATTTCCGACTCGGCTTGCTTGCGCTCGGTGATATCTCGCACAATACAAATCAAGCCCCCGTCCTCAAGCGCCGTCAGCGAGACTTCCTGGGCGTAGGTACTGCCATCGCGCTTTTTGCCGAACCCTTCGCCCCGCCACGAACCTTTGACAAAGAACTCTGGCATAACTTCTTCTTCAAATCTTTTTAGTTCGCTTTCGCTGTAGAGCAGTTTCCAGGTTTTGCCGATAAGTTCCACCGGGCTGTCGTAGCCATAGACTCGAGCGTGAGCCAGATTCATGTAGCTGTACTCCCCGTTTTTATCGAGAATGGCTACGCCGTCTGTAGCGGCTTCTATCGCCGCTGAGCGCCGGTGCAATTCCTCTTCGGCTTGCTTGAGGGGAGTGATGTCGCGAGCTGCCCCATATATCAGCCCCTCTTCCACCTCCGGCACCGATGACCACGACAGCCATTTATAAGACCCATCTTTGCAGCGATAGCGGTTCTGGAAATAGACAAGAGTCTCGCCGCTCTCTATCTGTTTCTGCGCCACATCAACAGTGGCGTCTCGGTCTTCGGGATGGACAAAATTGAGCCAAGGTTGGGCTGTAAATTCCTCTGGAGTGTAGCCGAGGAGCGTTTCTACTGCTGGATTCACGCGCTTTAAATAGCCGTCTGCCCCCGCTACGCACAGCAGGTCAATCGAGAGGTTAAAGATGCGGTTCAGTTCGGCTTCCGCCTCCCGGCGAACGGCAATTTCCTTTTGCAGCGCTCGGTTAGCCGCTTCTAGTTGGGATAGGCTGGCAAGCGCCAAAGAGCGGGGAATTAATGGCATCAACCGCCATGCGGTGTAAACCGCAATAGCAGCATAAATCGCGTTTATAGCTCCTGAAAAATAGGTCTGGTTCCAGAGCGTCCAAACCTCTATTAAGTGGGTGGTGCCGCAGGCGACGATCAAAACTCCGAACAGCCATAACATCCCGCGAAATGGCAAATCTTTTCGCCGGCTGCCACAGGAAAACACCCAGAGCGAAATCGTGTAGTAAACGACAACAGTCAGAAAGTCGGAAACAGCCTGTAGCCCTGCTATATCCGGCTTCCACTGGTTGCATGTGCCGTCAGGCATTAAGGCTAGATCCAGGTAGGATATCCCTTGTGGGATAAACTTCCCCGCCCCCCAAAGGGTATTGAATAAATATAGCATAATAATCCCTGAAAACAACTGAGTTAACCTCCCGTGAATTGGCCCTCATTAATTTCTCTCACACGCCCCCCACCCAGACCCTTATAAGGCAGCGTCACAGTAAACCTAGTGCCGGCACCCACTTCACTCTCCACGGCAATCTCACCCCCGTGCAAGTCCACAGCTCTTTTGACAATGGCTAGCCCCAGTCCAGTGCCGGGGATTGTACCGACATTAGTAGCGCGGTGGAAGGTTTCAAACAGTCGCGGCTTGTCTTCAGGGGGAATTCCGATTCCCTCGTCTTGGATGCGGAACATCGCCACCGGCGATTTTTCTTCGGCTCCATTTCCGAGACAAGTCAGTTCAAAGTAAACTGTGCTGCCTTCAGGAGAATACTTGATGGCATTAGAGAGCAAATTGCTGAGGATGTGCCGCAGCAGTTTCTCATCCATTATAGCATCTGCGATCGCCCCTTTACTGAGAAAGTTTATCCGGTGCTTGTTCTCGTCTGTGATTTGCATTTCTTCCGCGAGTTCGCGGCAGAATTGTTCCAACTCTATCGGAACGGGTTTAAACTCCAGTTTTCCCGCTTCTGCTTTCCCGAGAGTCAGAATATCCTCTAACAATTTCGTCATTTGTTTGACAGCTGCTTGAATGCGATGCAGGTGAGTCAGTTTTTTCTCTTCTGACCATTTGGGGCCATAAGTTTCCAGCAAGCCGGCAGAAAATAAGATAGTGGACATCGGCGTGCGGAACTCGTGAGAAACCATCGAGACAAACCGGGATTTGAGTTCGTTGAGTTCCCTTTCTTTTTGCAACGCTTTGCGAACTTCTGATTCGGCTTTATGCCGCGCCAGAGCAATCTCGACGGTTGTGTGCAGCTCTCTTTCTTCAAAGGGTTTGACAATATAGCCAAAAGGCTCCGCTTTCTTGGCTCGCTCCAAGGTACTTACATCTGTATGAGCCGTCAGAAACACAACCGGGATGTTAAACCGGCAGCGGATTTGATCTGCGGCTTCTATCCCGTCTATCTCGCCTTTTAACGTAATATCCATCAGGACTAAATCCGGCTGCATTTCTGCGGCTTGTTCAAGGCCATTTTCGCCACTTTCAACAACCGCCGTAACCGTATAACCTAAATTTTTTAAACTCTTCCTGATGCCCATGCCGATGATGACTTCATCTTCGACCACCAAAATTTTTACACTCACAGACGCGCTCCCTAATTTAGTTTTCGGGGAAAGGTAATCTTAAAAGACGTGCCGCCGTCCGATGACAGTTCGATGTCACCCCCCAGCTGCCCGGTTAAATTCCAGACTAACTGCAATCCCAGTGATTCCGCCTCCTCAAGGTCAAAGTCCGTCGGCATGCCGACCCCATTATCCCTGACTATCATACAGCACTTCTCCTCCCCTGTCACAAAAAATTTTACCATAATTTCCCCGGCCCCGTCTGAGGGGAAAGCATATTTGAGCGAGTTGGACACCAGCTCATTCATAATTAACCCGCAAGAAATGGCTGTATCAGCGTCCAGCCAGATATTCTCCACCTCTATTTTCAAGTTTATATCCTGAGAGCAGACGCTGTAAGAGCGGAACAAATTAGAAACCAGGTTGGGGATATAGTCAGCCGCATCAATGCGGGCCAGGTTTTGGGATTGATAGAGCTTCTCATGGATGAGCGCCATCGAGCGGACGCGGTTGTAGCTGTCCGTGAACAGCCCCAGCGCCTCTGAGTCCTTGATATATCCAGACTGGAGCTTGAGCAAGCTGGAAATCACCTGCAAGTTATTTTTCACCCGGTGGTGAATTTCCTTGAGCAGCACCTCTTTTTCTTTGAGCGAGGCTCGCAGCCGCTCCTCGGCTTGTTTGCGCTCTGTGATATCAATCCCCACCGAAACCGTTGCAGTGCCTTGCTGGTACTTCTGAACCGCCATCAAGTAATTGCGGGTAGAGCCGCTGACTTGGATGTCAATAACTTGGCTGGCGGCACCTTCCGGACTCGCCAGAAACTGGCGCATAAATTCAGCAAACTGGGGGCTGTTCTTGCGAAAGTCGAGTTTTTGACCGGCAAACTCCTCTGGGGTGAGTTCAAAGGCGTCCGCCAGATGCCGGTTAACGCCAAGGTAGCGCAGATCGGCACCGATCCAAGACACAAACCCCGGCACCGCATCCAAGACAGCTTGCAGTTGGTCTTTGGCCAGGTGGAGGGCTGCTTCCGCCTGCTTGCGCCCGCTGATGTCGCGATACATCCACAAGTGCCCGCTGTAATTATTTTCCACAAAAATCGGCACGTAATCCCGCTCAAATATCCGCCCGTCCGCTAGCAGCAGTTCGTCATTTGTAACAACTTGCCGGTCGTGCAAGATTTTCGAGACGCGCCGCATAAATCCTTCCGGTTCAGCAAACAGAGTCTTAGAGGCTTCAGCCGCTCCAGCGCAATCCATCCCAACGAGAGCTTGCGGCGGAGCCGGAATGCCGAACATCGCGCAAAATTCTTGATTGACAATCGCAATCTCCCGGGACGCATTTTCAACCAGCACACTGGCTTGCAGATTTTGAATCAGTGCGGTCAGCCTGGATGTTGTGGCCCGCAGTTCTTCTTCCATCCGCTTGCGGTCGGTAATGTCAATCCCCACCGACGCCGCCGCGCGTCCCCCATCGTACTTTTGCGCCACAATCAAATAGCTGCGAGACTCGCCATCAACATCTACAGTCACTTCTCGGCGGGTTTGACTGTCCGGAACCGCAAAAAACTGGCGCATAAATTCCGTAAAATAGGGGCGGTGATCCAGAAAGCCAATCTCTTGATCGATAAACGCCTCCGGGCTCAGGTTTAAAGTTGCTCCCAGCTGCCGGTTCACCCCAATGTATCGCAAATCTGAACCAATCCAAGAAACCAGCCCGGGCACAGCATCCAAAACAGCCTGCAATTGAGCCTTTGCCTGCTGTAGCGCCTCTGACGCTTGCTTGCGCTCCGTGATATCCGTTTGAATGCCTGTGAAATGAGTGATATTCCCCCCGGCATCGTAAATGGGCGAAACGCTCAACTCGTTCCAAAACAGCGTGCCATCCTTTCTGTAGTTGCGCAACACAACGGTGCAGTCTCTCCCTTCTCGAATGGCAGCCCGCAGTTTCTCTAAGTCCGGCTGATTTCTCTCATCTCCTTGCAGAAACAGGCCATTTTGTCCAATCGCTTCTGCAGCCGAGTACCCCGTCATCCGCTCGAAGGCAGGATTCACATAAATGAGGGGCAGATCGGGGTGTCTGGCATCACAGATAATTATCCCATTACTGCTGGCTGCAATCGCCCTGTCTCTCAATCGAAATCTCTCTTCCACCTCTATCCGGTCGGTGATGTCCTCCACCATGCCCAGTCCGTAGCGCGGGTTGCCGTCCCTGTCCCGAATTATACCGGCAGTCAGATTCACCCACACAATTTGGCCGCTCTTCTTGAGGTAACGCTTCTCGATTTGATAGCTGGAGATTTCCCCTCGCAAACACTGCTGGATATAGGGCATTTCTTTTTCCCGGTCTTCCGGATGGGTCAACTCATCAAAACGCAGTTCCTTCAGTTCGGACTCTGTATATCCCAAGATCTCGCAGAAAACTGGATTCACTTGCAGCCCTTGACCGCTGAGGTCATTGAGCGTCATCCCAATCGGCGCGTCCTGAAAAACTCGGCGGAATTTTTCCTCACTCTCCCGCAATGCTTCTTCAACCCGCTTGCGCTCTGTGATGTCCCGGGAAACGGCCATCAGTTCCACCACATTACCCGAGTCAGGGTCGCGCAAACTCCGGCTCGTTGTTTCAAACCAAATATAACTGCCGTCCTTGCGGCGGATTCGGTAGGATACTGTGGAAATGTCCGGCTGCTCTAAAATGGTTACGTGGGATTTTTCAATCGGTGCCAAATCTTCCGGGTGGAAAAACTCATAAGCCGAGCGCCCCACCAGTTCCTCAGGCTCGTATCCCAGCAGAGTGCGGCTCGCCGGCGAGGCGTACAGGTAAACTCCCTCAGGGGTGTGCCGGCTGATCATGTCCGTGGCGGTTTCTGCCATCAGCCGGTAGCGCTCCTCGCTTTCGAGCAGCGCCGCTTCCGCCCGTTTGCGCTCCGTAATCTCCCGAGTCATCCCGCGATAGCCGAGGAATTTGCCCTGTGAGTCGAAGATGGGCACTCCACTGCTTTCCAGAACAACCAGATGCCCCTCAGCGTCAATGCTTGTGCTCTCCAGACAGCTGAATGGCTGTTGCCCCCCACCTGTGGGAGTAAAAATGCCAGCAACGCCCTGCGCCTCTGGCACCCGCATGAAGTCAAAAGGAGTCTTGCCCAGCATTTCTTCTGGCTCGCAGCCCAAGATGTCCCGCACTTTGGGGCTGGCATAAGTACAGACGGCATTTTCATCTATTTCCCACACCCAGTCGCTGCTGGTTTCCACCAAGTTGCGGAACCGCTTCTCACTTTCGCCCAGCGCTCGCTCGGCGCGTTTGCGCTCAACAATTTCCGAAATCAGGTGTCGGTTCAGCGCCCTTAAGCTATTTGTGCGCTCCTCAACTCTGATTTCTAGCTCTTGGTTTAGTTTTTGCTGCGCTTTCTCGGCTTGTACGCGGTGGGTTATGTCGCTGGCGAACCCATAGCTTAAGCCTTCTTCCGGGAACGGAACACAGTTCCAAGACAGCCACCTGTAGGAACCATCCTTGCTGCGCCAGCGAGTCTCGCAGGCGAGCGCAGGTTGTTTACTGTCCATTTCCCGCTCAAATGCCGCCTTTTTGGCTTCCCAGTCCTTGGGGTGAGCGAATTCGCTGCAGTGCTTGCCTTCTAATTCCTCTTTGCTGTAGCCAAGGGTTTTTTCCCAGGCTGGGTTCACTAAAATCAGATAACCCTTGAAATCGACAACCGCCATCAAATCCAGCGAATTGTTGAAAAAGCGCTCGCTCTCTTTGAGGGCCCGCTTGAGTTCCGTGATGTCCCTGCCTTCTGCAATCAGCAGCACGACATTGCCGGTAAAGTCAAACACCGGCAATAGCGAAAAGTCCACCGTCAGCGCCAGAACGCCCTTCCCCAGCACGTCCACCTCGTAACGGACTGTTTCACCGGCTTTTGCCCGAGCAATCGCCTCTCTCAACCCCTGCTGAGTCTCTGGCGACACACTCCACCACCCCGTCTCCCAAAACAAACGCCCAGTCACATCACCCGCCTGAAGTCCAGCAAACTCTAGCGCCGTCTGGTTGGCTTCCAGCACAGCGCCATCTGCTGCCAGCAGCCAAGTAAACTGGAATGTATTGTCGAAGATAGCCTGGAATTTTCTCTGGCTTGAGTGCAGTGTTTCTTCTGTGCGCTTGCGCTCTGCGATGTCGCGGGAGTTGACAGCGCTCCCCCCAAAATAAGGGTCGCGCCACGAGCCGTCTTGATGCCGGAACCGGCACTCTACAGATGCTGTCCCACCTGGATTTTCAATTAACTCCTTAAAGGCACTCACAACCTTGGCCGCATCTTCTGCGTTACCCCTGTCCCGCCAAACTAAAACCCCACCCGCAATATTTCCCCAGTCATCTTTAATTATCTCAGCCCTGCCATCTGTGGGAATTTCTCTGCCATCTTTCGCCCCCAATAAAACCGGGTTCCCCAAACCGATAGCAGTTCCATCCCGCAGAGCCTTCACCCCCGGATTTTCCAGGCTAACCACTTCTGCCACATCTCTGCCCAGCGCTTCTTCCTGTTTCCAGCCGGTGAGGGCTTCCGCCACCGGATTCATAAAAGCGACCGCCCCATTTTTATCCGCAGCAATCACCGCATCCCCGACACACCTGAGAGTAGTGGCCAGCCATTCCGACTTTTCTTTCAGCCGCCGCTCCATCATCTGCTTGTAGAGAGCCAGTTCTATTGCCAAGACTAATTCTCTAGTCTCAAAAGGGTTGAGAATGTACCCGATATTTTCGGTGAGGTTCGCCCGCCGTAAACTTGACTCACCCGCACAGTCAGTCACACACACCACTGGAACCTTAAACCGGGCGCGGATCTCTTCCGCTGTCTGGATGCCGTCAAGAATGCCGGTTAACCGGATATCCACCAGCACCAAATCTGGCCTATTTGATGTGACCGCTTCAAGGGCCCCCTCTCCAGAGGAGACAGCAACCGTGACGGCATATCCCATCCCTTCCAGGCGATTTTGGAGCTTCAGGGCGGTGAGCCTGTCATTTGCAACAATTAGTACATTTTCCTTGGCTGTCATAGGTTGAGCGCCTTTCTTATTTTTAAAGATATCGCGGCAGGCATCGGCAGTAGAGTGCGTTCAGCAACGTTCACCACCTCTCCCACAATAATAAACTCAACTTTTTCCCTTCATTCATTTTGCACCGGCTGTCGGAAAAAGTCAATGGGGGTAACTCAATCGCCGGCTGCCCGGATTTATACCTAATAGCGGACAAAATCCCCAGCAGCAGCCCGTAGTGAGCAGGCGTGCCAGCGCAGGCTCCCTGTAGTGCGGGATTTCTAAATGGCAGCCCGCGTGCTGGCCAGAATTCCGCCCCGGCCAGAAATTCCTCTGCTGCAATTAGCCCACAATAGCCTCAATTTGGAGACTGAAGCAAGTGGTGGCGTAATTTTCAAAGCCGGTGCGGCACTCTGACTTCTAGTGAAATCCCAGCTGTTGCTCTGTTTTGCCAATCATATCGTATTCTTGCAATCCCCGCACCTGCAACCGTGCGGGGCTGGCGCAGGGAACATCCCACCAAAGCAAAAATACTGTGAGCGGGACGCCGTGGGATCTCGGTCGAATGAAAGTGCCCCTGTGCCTTCTGCGCTCCTGCGGGCATCGTTACGCACCCTCTGGCGTTGAGAAACCCTCCGCGCCAGCAATATTATAGCAGTGGTCAGGGCCGACTCAGAGGGCCTTTTATAAAGAAAATATAAAAAACTCAGAGAAACCGGGTTTCTGGGTGCTGCTCCGTTGAAAATCTGAAGACAGCTTCAAAAGAAACCCGGTTTCTTGCCCCCAGCCTTTCTTAACAATTACTTTATAAACCGCCACTCATAGAATAGTATTGACCGGCAAGTTGTCGTCAGGCGATCCTGCGTGAAATTCCGGAGGCAAAAGCAAGCTTTGGGGGAGCGGCGCGGGCAATATCCAGATTCTTTCCCCGGACTAGATATCAGTCTTTTTTTCAGCCGCAGCGCCCGCGTGTGGAAATCGGAGATTCTTCCGCAGGCGCTGTCATAACAAAATACTATCTATCCCAACTTCCCACAATCGCCCCTCTCTAAATTTTAGAGAAATTCCGGTTATTTACTTATAATTAATTCCCGCAGCGCGACGGGCGCGGAGGCGCGGATTGATTGAGCAGCGCTCCGTGCAGTTTAAAAGCAGTTTAAAATCCGTTGCGCCCCCTCTGACAAAAACCACAGGCGAAGCCCGATATAATAAATAGCAATCCATCGGAAGATGAGAGAGTTATCTAAACCGGCAATGCTGTGCCAGAGCGCAGCATTTGTTCAAACTCTGCAGCAGGGACTGGCCGGCTGAACAAATAGCCCTGCATGGCATCACAGCGGTATTGGCGCAAGACAGCCAGTTCAGCTTCCGTTTCCACTCCCTCTGCAATCACTTTTAGATTCAGGCTGTGGGCCATTTGAATAATCGCGCTGGTAATGGCGGCGTTTTTGTCATCGCGGTCGATATTGCGGACAAAGCACATGTCAATTTTTAGGATATCAAAAGGGAAAGATTTGAGATAATTTAAAGAAGAATATCCCGTGCCAAAATCATCAACAGCTATCTGAATACCGTGGCTTTTTAAATGCCTCAAAATTTCGACATTTTTTTTAACATTTTGGATGATGATTCTTTCTGTAAGCTCTAGTTCTAGATATTGAGAGTCAGCGCCGGCACCCAGTAATATCTGGAGGACTCTTTCGCTAAAATTAGGCTGCTGGAACTGGCGGCCCGACAGGTTCACTGCTATTCTTACAGGCGGCAGCCCAGCTCGATTCCAGGCGACAAGCTGGGTGCAGGCGGTTTGCAACACCCACTCATCGATGAGTAAAATCAGGCCGGTCTGTTCGGCGAGGGGAATAAATTCTGCCGGCGAGACGAACCCCCATTCCGGATGCAGCCAGCGCAAAAGAGCTTCCGCACCGATAATTTCCCCAGACTGGAGGTTGACTTGGGGCTGGTAGTACACCTGAAATTCGCAGCGCTCCAAAGCGTGCTGCAGGCTGGCCGACCGCATCCGCATCCGGGAGAGGACGCCATTCATCAGGGGCGTGTAAAACTGATATTGATTGCCGCCAAGCTGTCTGGCGTGGCAGAGGGCCAAGTCAGCATTCTGGAGCAGAGCGTCGATGTCGCAGCCATCGTGCGGATAAACGGAGATGCCGATGCTAGCCGTGACAAACACTTGATGACCGTTGAGGAGAAAGGGTTGGCCGAGGGCATTGAGGATTTTGGTAGCAGCAAGGGCAGCATCCGGGCTGTGTTCGCCTGCAGCCTGGACGATAACAAACTGATCGGCTCTCAGGCGAGCCACCGTATCGCCGGCAGCGACACAAACCGTGAGCCGGTGAGCCACAGCTTTGAGCAGCTGGTCGCCCAACTCATGGCCTAAAGTCTGGTTGAGCCGGTTGAAGCAGTCTAAATCCACAGACAGCACCGGCAGGCTTTGCTGGTGGCGGGTTGCGGCCATCAGCTGTCCCAGGCGGTTTCGCAACAGCTGCAGATTTGGCAGATTCGTGAGGCTGTCGTAGTGCAGCAGGTAATTGAGCCTTTCTTCCACCTGCTTGAGTTCCATACTGTACCGATTCGCCAGGGCGGTTTGTTTTTCCAGGCGAGTGGAGATCGCCATCAGCAGTTCACTGCGCCGAAAAGGTTTGGTAAGATAATCGTCAGCACCCAAATTCATGCCAAACCGCAGGTCGGCTTGGTCAGCCTTAGCGGTGAGAAAAATGAAAGGAATCGCGGCGGTAGCGGGGTCCGCCCTCAGTGCCTCCAAGACGCCGTACCCGTCCAGTTCCGGCATCATGATGTCGCACACAATCAAATCGGGCCGGTGTTCCTGAGCCAGCCGCACCCCGACCAGACCGTTTTCTGCGCCGAGGGCGTCGAAATCCCCACTAGACTCAAGGATTTCCAGAATGTTGGCTCGCACAAGAGCCTCGTTTTCGATAACCAGAATCTTTGGCATTAGACTTTGAGAGTGCGGAGATTGCGGGAGATTTGAAAACTGCATAAAAGCTTTTCCCCAATATTTGTATATCCAGCAGGACAGTCGTTTTTATATTTTAAATAATAGCTCTTAGATGGGAGACTCGGAAAATCCCTCTCGTGACAGAGTTCCATCCCTGTTCGGAGCGGGCAAGGGCCAGCCGCAATCAAACGGATTTACCGCAGCGGTCAGCGACCGATTTTTGGGTTAAGCAGGTTGAATTGCCGCAGCAGCCGGATGTTATCTGGCGTCAGCAGATTTTGCAACTCAGACACTTGATTGAGCAGGGCAATTTCCCGGTCAAATTCTTGCTGCAAAATCTCCAAATAGCGATCGCTATTGCCTCCCGGTGGGGGATTTTTCAGCAGCCGAATCGCCATATTGATATTGGACAAGGGATTGGACAAATCTGAAATCAGCTTCTTCAGCAGCCCTTGTTGGGTCTCATTTATGTGCTGGAGTTCCTGCATTTTTTGTTGCAGAGCCTCAGCCCGCTGGCGCTCAGCCAGGTATTGCTGGATCACCGCTTGATGTTTGGCCAGTCGGGCGCTAATCGCTTCCAGCAACTCTTTGCGCCGAAATGGCTTGGTGAGATAGTCGTCAGCCCCCAAGGTCATCCCTTGCCGCAGATCGTTCTTGTCCGCCTTGGCGGTGAGAAAAATGAAGGGAATCGTAGCGGTTGCCGGCTCACTTCTCAGCTGAGTCAGCACCTCATAACCGTCAAGTTCTGGCATCATCACGTCGCAGACAATCAAATCGGGGAGGTGTTCCAAGGCCAGCTTCACCCCGCTCATGCCGTTTTCAGCGCCAATGGCGCTGAACCCACCAGAGGTGAGAATTTCTAGGATATTGGTTAAAACTGGTTTCTCGTCCTCAATCACCAGAATCTTCTGCATCATTCTTTTCTAATATCCCCCAAAACGCCCCTACTATATCTCAGGATAGTGGCGGGCATGACTGGCGGGCAACCGTTCCGCGCTGGTATGGGGCATCTAAATGGGGCATGGGGCATCGGGGCCAGGCTGTCCCGCCTACTTTGTTGCCCAATGGGCAACATTTCTGATTTCCGGGAGAAAGCATATATACAAAACCCGTCTTGACCCGGGTATTTGTAAAAACCATTCTTTCGGATAAATCTAAATGTGGGCGTGTGGCGTCTGCAGTATCGCCCGCGCAGGTCATGGGACATTGAACATGGGGCGATGGGCGATGGGGAATTTGTAGGGGCGGGTTCACCCAAAATATTTGGCACACCATGAACAAGATTAATAAACCCGCCCACCCACGCCAGGGTGATGGGCGCTTGTGCCAAAAATTAGAAACGCGCCCCCATTTCTAGCCCGATGGCCAGCCTCAAACCGCTCGGCTGTCCAGTTGCGGGCAATGTCGAGATTTCTCTCGATTTTCAGGTGCTAGCTGGCGAATGGGGATTTCAATGGCGAACTCCGCCCCCTGACCGGGTTCTGAAACACACCGCAACACCCCGCCGTGCTTCTCAACGATAATTTGGTAGCAGACAAACAGTCCCAAGCCGGTGCCGGCACCCACCGGTTTAGTCGTGAAAAACGGGTCAAACAGCCGGGCTTTAGCCGAAGGCGCTATGCCCTGGCCACTGTCAGCAATCAGGATACGAATAAATTGGGCGCTGGGCCCTGGGCGCTGGGCCCTGGACACTGGTGATTGTTCTTCTCCCCGATGCCCCATTCCCAATGCCCCATTCCCCACTTCGGTGCGAATCCGAATCGTGGGGATTGGGGATTGGGCCCCGGGGAGTGGGCATTGCTGTTCTTTGCCATGCTTGATGCCCAGTGCCCGATGCTCCATTTCCAAGACATCAATCGCATTAGTCAGGATATTCATAAATACCTGATTGAGCTCGCCGGCATAGCACTCCAC
>CAZJNL010000006.1:21760-23025 GCA_964546515.1 uncultured Oscillatoria sp. | reverse complement strand
CACCGCCACCGCCACCGCCACCGCCACCGCCACCGCCACCGCCTCCCCAACTTGTGGACGAGGAGGTGGTTCTGCAATTCACCCACAGGGGCTATGTGCGCCGGCTGTCAAAAAACGACCTGCCGGCAGCTAATAAGCAGAAACCGGAAAGCGCTGCTGTGGGGAGTGACTGGGTGACTCAGACGCTGGAGACTAAGAAAAACCAGATGCTGCTGGTGCTGACTCGCAAAGGGATGGCCTACGGGATTAAGGTGCGGGACATTCCGCCGGCTGCCGATGCGAACGCTCAGGGTGTGCCCCTAGTGAGTTTCCTGCCATCGGCTGTCCAAGGGGATGCCTCGTCGATTGTTGCCCAATTGGTGCTGTCTGACTCTCTTGACAGTAAGGCGCTTGTTGTGGTAACGCAGCGGTCGCGGATTAAGCGCGTGGCACTGGAGGAGTTTGCTCATCTGACGTCGCGAGGTCTGGTGGTTGTGAAGCTGAAAGAGGACGATGCGCTGCTGTTCGCTGATTTCGTCAGTCTGGGGGATGAGGCGATCTTGGCAACTTCTGGGGGGCGGCTGTTGCGCTTTGAGATCAGTGAGGAGCAGGTGCCGGTGATGGGTCGGGCGGCGCAAGGCGATAAGGCGCTGTGGCTCAGCAGGCAGGAGAAGCTGGTTGGCTGTGCGGTGGTGGGTGCGCAGAGCTCCCTGTTGCTGGTTTCCGAGTTGGGGTATGGGAAACGGCTGCCTGCCGACGTGTTGCGACCTGCTCGTCTCAGGGAAATTGGCACTCAGGGGCTGCAGTTTGTGGCTCGGACTGATGTGCTGGTTGGGATGCTGCCGGTAAGTGAGCTATCTGAGGTGGTGCTGGCGACTTCTACTGACAGGTTAGTGAGGTTGCCGGTGGGTGAGGTGCCACTCATGGATAAACATGGTACGGGCGATCGGCTGCCGGTGCTCGATGCGGATGAGCGGATGGTTTCGCTGGTGCTGTACTCGCAAGAGTTGGGTGGATAAATTCCCCCCTGGTTGAAACCCCCTGGTTGAAACCCCCTGGTTGAAACCAGGGGCTATACAAACAAAGCCCGCCTTCGCGGGCTTTTTTAGTTTTCGGGCAGCCGGTTATAGAAACCAGGTTTCTTAAAGAAACCTGGTTTCCCCCTCGTTCCCAGGCTCCGCCTGGGAATGCTGCTCTGTCGGCTCCGCCGACCTTTTCGATCGTAAGCAGATTTCCCCCTCGTTCCCAGGCTCCGCCTGGGAATGCTGCTCTGTCGGCTCCGCCGA
>CAZJNL010000006.1:0-21660 GCA_964546515.1 uncultured Oscillatoria sp. | reverse complement strand
CCTTTTCGATCGTAAGCAAATTAAAAGGGTAACAGCTTATCAGTGGGACACAGGCGAGACGCCTGTCGCACTCCGAGCTGGTGGCGAGCTTTTTGGTAGTGCTGCACAGTAAGGATTTAGAAGGATTTGCATCCCTTCTGCAAACAGAGGTTATAATGACACACCAGCAGTTGAGACTGGTAAGCGGCTAGGGATGGATCAAGTAGGAACCAGAGTTGTTGATTTTGGCATTTTACGCCGATTTGTTGGAAGTGGAAGGGGCCGAACCACTTTTTCAGTGGATACCATTTAATCCCTTCGGAAGTGGTGAGGGTGGAATTTTTGGAAATGGGATCTGTTGTTTTGTTAGTGGGAGTGATTTGACTGCTGCTGCTATTAACGGTAACGGGTAAATTTAACTGAGCGATCGCGTTTCCAAGTTGGAGGTTAATGGCTAGCCCTAAGAACGACTTTGAATGATTGTTTTCGTCGCCGATGGGTTGGGCAGGTAATTGAGAGATGCCGTTAGTGAGGAGGGTGTTGAGGTGGGAAACATCTTCCGAACTGAAGTAATGAGAGACAGCTAGGATCTGGTAGTTGAGTTGAATGGTTTGGTTGGGGGGGGAAGAATTTGCCGACAAGGGGAAGGTTGGAGAGGTTGATGCCACTGTCGATGTGGAGAATAAAGAGGAGTTTGGTTTCGGTTTTGTTGTTTTCGGTGGTGGCGGAGTAGGCGAAAAGGGCATCTTTGAGGGTAATGGTAAGTCCGTCGGGGACGATCTCGGCAATAGTGCCAGAAACGCTAGCAACAAGAGCTTTGATGCTTTGTGCCATTGGGGTTGTTGTAGGTGGGGATGAAGGTTTTGGAGTTGGGGTCGCGATCAAAGCTGAGGGCAAAGTTGAGTTCGTCGAGTCCGATCGTGCCGCTCTTGTTGCTGAGTGATTGCGAGCGTGGGGACAAGAACAATCTCTAGGTCATTAATGGTGGATTTAGACTGGCAGGTAAAAGTGAAATTTTGACTTTTTTTATCAAAGTTGGTATCGATCTTTTATCTGTTTAAGTTGGCTCGGGCATTTTCTCATATTTTTTATATAAATAAGCGACATAAAACCTTATTTATTGAATTGAACCATTGCTGCCCTTTGCCAACCACTTTAACGTGGATGCGATTATTAACAACTCAGCTTTGGTAAAGTCAAAGCGTAATGCTAAACTTAAATTCAGAAAATGCTTGATTTAGACAGGCAATAAATAAGGCAGCTAATAACGAATAGTTTTACACTTGTTAAGTAGCCAGTTGCAGAAGCTTATAATAGGCTTCCTCACCTTTCTTGCATTGAGCGTAGATATCGAGTTCGTAAATACTCAAACGCTCGTTTCCAGGTAGACTTGCTCCCTTAGCAAATGTATCGATGACATCGTTGATGTTAATCTCGTTCCCGTCGGTGAGTTTAGCTTCTAGGATGATATCAGGTAAGAAAACAGATGTCTCTATATAAACATAAGTTTAGTCTCTCAAAGAGATAAATGCTGATATTATATGAGGGAAGTAGCCAACTTATTTATAAGAAATCCAGCCTCAATCTTTTCTAGTTCAAGCTTCTCAAGAATGATTGGCAAATTTAGACCAAGTCTTACACCGATTTGTAAATTGAAAAGTTGCTTTTAACAGGGTTTAAGACTGCGCTTGCAATATCTAAATAAAGTTTGGCTTATGCCCAAATTAAGTTCTGGCTTTATCCGCAATCGACCCCAAATTTTGATGTTATGAATTGTCCTGTAATTAACCCACCTGCAGCAGCTATATCGCGACCGTATGCCTCATATAACAATCTATAAAAAGCACATCTTATCATTGCTTAGCCGCCCCGGGACATATCGAAATAGTAATAAGTTGTTTTTCGGCATTAGCAACACCTGGAATATTTGCTTTACTGGTGCAGTAGGCTGGTCTTCTAACTGCATTCCACTGGATTAATCCAGCAGTACCAGGAAACCCAAGCAGTCCCCAGTTGTTTGCCACCCCTCCCGCTCCTAGATTATAGTTAACGGCGTTTACATTTATGATTTGCCTACCTGAAATAACTAAACTAAGGGCATGTTGGGGTAGTTGAATTAGCTGGTGGTAGTATTAAGTTATTGGTGATGGTATACCAACCTGGAACTAGAATTGGATTAACTCCATTTACAAGATTATTTAATTGCAGCCCCTCTGCACCTATTTGAGTGCCATTGGGTATAATGTCACCTGCGTTTAAATTTATTACCGCTTGCTCCAGCAGGAACTATGATATTGTTGTTAGGCGGTCTCACAATACCTCCCACACCAACATTTGTACCGACAGGTAAACTGTACTGACCACCAGGGCCTGCTGGGACTGCAATATTGTTGAATAAAACATTTATAAAATTTGGCCCTCCTGCTGATGCCATAGCTCTAACTGTTTGAGATTGCGTATTCAGAACCATCCCAGCAGCATTATTGATACGATCGGGAAAATTCCAAGGTTGATTTGCAGCTGCTAGATCGATGCCATCGGCAGGTGGCATTATTAATTTGTGAATCTTCAGCTGACAAAAAACAGCGTAACCTTCCCTGCGACCCATGTTTGTAAAGCCAATATTCTGATTCTAAGGTGCGGGTGCATTATAAGCAATAGAACATCGGAGACAATCACAATACCAATCGCATGTCCGCACTACATTTATCGCACATGCATTTATATAGTGACATCTGTAACAGTATCAATGGAAGTAATGCATTATGCTTTATCTCCATCAAACAAAGAATGTCAGCATCTACATTCCTAACTGAGCGATAAGTTTCCCCAGGTAAACCCAGCTCGCTGACACCGGCACTCGCTCGTACTGATTTTTGCCCACACGCCAGCGGGCTTTACTCGCCGTGATGTCGGCCGAACACCAGCACCTGACCGGCGCTGCGCGATTTCTGGCAGCTTCCAGGTTCCAGAAGGTGAAAGCGACAATCTGTTATCCGTCTAAAAATAGCCTGTAAAAATGTACCTCTAAGAAGCTTTTCGAGAAGTGGCTTACGTTTCATCGTTCGGATGTATTTGCGAGTTTTTCCCGAAAAAGACGTAAAAACGGGAGCTACAGGGATGGGTTAGAGTGCTGGCAGGGGCCAAGCCCACTTCAAAAAGTCCAAGCAATGTGCCATCGCAGCAGCCGGCAGGGTAGGGGTTACTAGCGCAGAGAGCTGCAATGGCTGTTATCTCCCCTATCGCCAGCATTTGCTCTGGTGGTAGTCGATAGCCGGATATTTATTTGAAATCGCAAAGCTTGGCGCAGGTGCCGGCGTCTCGGATTTGCGTACCGGCAGCATTCATGCAGGATACCTTTTAGAGCGCTTGGATGTTTACTTGCAGCAGCCGGTACGCACCGTTGGCGGGTCAGCGCTGCCGAGTTTAACCTTGGCCTCTCTGTTGGATGTTCAGCCCGGTTGAGCTGGCAGCACGGATAGTTTTGACAGACCAAAGTTTCACTTCGAGTAGGCCACAGTCAGGTGCTGACCGCCGGTAGAGGGGGGTCAGGGTGCCGGTGGAGCCAGTAGCAGCTAATGGCCATCCCAGAAAGGGGAAGGGTAAAAGGTTAGACTGAGTTGCGCCAAGAAAGCGCAGGAGATTGGGCCTGCAGAGGGGGTGCGGGTGCAATTTCGGTAATGGGCCACCATTGCGGGTTTTCTCAACCGGCCCTTTGCCAGCACCGAGCGCGTCTGAGGGCAAAGGCAAAAGCAGCGGACTGGAAGAAGTGCGGCAAATGTCGCACTTATTGAGCCGGTGGTCAGCGGTGGAATAAATGTGTAATGGGAAATCTGGTGCGGTCGAGGTGGCTATTTGCGCTGCCATCTCCCCTGGCAGACTCCAGCTCGCAGGCACCGGCACTCCTTCGTACTGATTCCGGCCACACACCAGCGCGGTGAGCAGCGCGATGCCATTCTGGCCTTCCACCGGCACTCTGCTGGCAGCCGCGAGGTGAAAAATCCTTGGATATGAATCTGCTGCCGGTGCGCCATTCCAGGCAACTTGTTCCCAGGATCCAGAAAGTCAAGGGGATAATCAGTCATCCGCTAAAAAATAGCCTGTAAATCTGCCCCCTCTAGCAATCTGTTCTGGAGTGGCTTTACGTTTCATCGTTCGGAGGCGCTGGCGAGCGTTCGCCGAAAATGGCGTAAAAACGGGAGTTCTAGAGATTGTAACCGGCTTGCGCCGGGCCAAGCAGGCTCCAAAAAGCCCAAATAATGCGGTATCGGGGCAGCCGGCAGGGGAGGATTTGCTGGTGCGGGGAGCTGTGACAGCCACTGTCCGCCCTGCCCCCCATACTGGACATGCCGGCAATCGGCAGTTGAGCCGACAGCAGAATAGTTTTGACAAGTTGAAGTTCCACTTGCCTTCTTGAACACCGGCCTTGGGGCCTGGGAGTGCGGGCCACAGGAAGGAGCTGAGTGCGGGTGGGAGTGCTGAAGGTGCCGGTGGAGCTGGCAGCAGCTGGTAGCAATCCCAGGAAGAGCGAAGGCGAAGGGGAAAGAAGATTGAGTTAGGGCCGTAATGTGAAGACAGCTGAACTTTCCTCATAGCGCCTGTGTTGTGAACATCGGGTGAGCGGTGGCAGCTCTCGGTGTGCTAGCGTTCCAAAAGGTTGCGGCTCTCCCAGAAGCGCTGCAACAAACGCCCCCCGCAAGCTGGGCAAAAGAAGCGCTTGCCTCTGAAAGTGCCGGCCCTCTCAAGCTCTTGCGCTCCGCACGAGAGGGTTTTGGGACAGAATCTGGCCTTAGGTTTAACTCTTCTTCATCATGCCTTCGACAAACTTTAACAAATCTTTATAAAAATGGGCAGACAGAAACGAAAAAATGAAATTTTTATAGTAACAAGCCGCAGATATAAATCTCCCATTAGATAGATATCAGGCTAAGGTTCGGTGCCAATGCGCCGCTAAGTGAGATGTCGGTATAAAGCGTTGCTTAACTTGAATGACTCAAATTTTTAATCAGCCAGAAATTCACAGCGAGCGTTCAATGACCGAATCAGAACGGCATAAAATATTAGTCAAGTGGAATAACACTCAGAGCGATTATCCTCTGGATAAGTGTGTCCACCAGCTGTTTAAGCAACAGGTAGAACGGACGCCTGAGGGCGTGAAGTATGGCTTCTCCCCGTGTGGTAGCTATTTCCGCAGTTGAAGAAACAATCAGCACTCGACTCAGTGCCGGATCTCAAAATTGAATGAAAAAATCGCTCCAAATTTATTAGTAAATTCTTGGGCCCCAATCCCCAATAACCGAATTAAATCATAAGTAAATTATATGAATAAGCCAGTTAATGATCTAGAAATAACCGCATCCAATTCCGAATATAAACTTGCAGGATATCGCCATTTTTTAAAATCATAATGGCGTCAGATATCAGTCGAACAGACTAACGATTCGGCTGACTCAGCGGCAAATATAATTAATCATCACTTTTCAATCGCGGCATCTTCCCTCTCTTTGGTACAATCCGCTCTATTATCAAACCCCTTAGTTGACGAATGTGCCGTTCTAATCAGGAAAACCCAAACCAGTCAACCTGAATTGGTTGCTTACATCGGTTGAACTAAGCAAGTCAGTTACCTGACCTACTTGTCTTCGGAACCGGACGTGAAAGTTTCCTTTCATCCGGCTCCTCAGTTGTAGGGTTAGAGAGTCGATGGCAGGGTGTCCCCCACCACCTCTCCTTCAAAACCGTGCTTGCGGGTTTCCCCGCACACGGCTCCTGAGTAAGGCAATCCAAGACAAAGGACATTGAGATATTCACTCAACTGGATGGATTTCTGTTCACCCCTAATCATCGTGACCGCCTTGATGGCTACTTGACCGTTGCGCTAAAAGCGCACGGAGTTCCTCCTACGACATCTTGTTATTGCCTTTACACCGGACAGTTACGATGTCAGTCTTTGGCTGACTGTACGCATCAGATTTATCCCATCATCGATTTAACTCGTGACATTAGGCTTGTATAGGACTACTGTGAACTCCACCTCTTACGTTACCCGGTGGCTGTCAGCAATCCGTAGCCGTTACAGTAAGGCATTGGCTTCTGCCACCATCCCACACACCCACAGCGCAACTGCAGCTACCTAATTTAACAAGGGCCGTGGGTGCTTTACTTCGTTCCTGACACTGATTTGTTTGAGCCTTTAGAGCGATGCTCTCCACCGGGTTTATCGGACAGTGCTTGTTGGTCGTAAGAGTATGCGCCAACGCCCATTACCTTGGCCTTTTGGCCGGGGCCTTGTTGCGCTAAGAGCGGACGGCGAAACGCCTACAGCCGTTAGGCCCCTTTCGTGTCACGATGGTTCAGTCACATCTTCACACAAAGGTTGCTCATGGACTCAAGCTCGACAGCTACCCCATTCGGCTTGCAGTCTTTCTGCCTTTTCACCCCGCTTTACCCAACCAGTTGCTACCTGATTAAGTAGGGGTGATGCTTTCATCGCTGCACCTGCGAGGTAGGAATTGGATAACTGTGATTGGGCAGCTCCTCACCTACAACAGTGTCAAGTTATCATTGGACTAACTGAGTTGTCCAAGTTCTCTGTCCTTGGCTTTTGGCCATTTAGGAGAAACAAATCGCACACTCTTGACACGAGTACCAGACCCATCGTAACGGGTTTTCAAGTCGTGACAGTGTTTGTGGAGTAATTGCAGGTTATCATATCCGTTTCCGCCGCCTTTGGCCTTGGGCTGGATATGGTCTATCTCCCATAAATCTCCGGGTTTGAGTGTCAGTTCGCAATGGGCGCATTTCCCTTTCTGTCGCTTCAACAGTCTTGCGACCGCTGGTTTGACTTCAGGGTGCTGTCCCATCCTCGCACGACCGTATACGAGGTTGCCGTCGTAGGGGCTGGCCTCTCCCTTTACCAAAACGAGCCTCACTATCGGGGTATCCGCATGTTTGCACAAGGTAAGGTAGCTGTCATCCTTTTTAACGGCAAATGTCCAGTGATTGTCCCCAATGGTATGCCAGTATTTCTTTGCGCACCATTTCCCAGTTTTATTGGGGTGGCGGCGGTGTGTCCAGCGTCTAAGTTTGGCGTATATATCATTATCCAAACTTGAAAAGGTTTCTTTGCTACATACGGTTGAATAGTAATTGGCCCATCCCCGGATTATGGGGTTTAGACGGCGCGGGGATAACTACAGTGGCGATCATTCTATTACTCGCCACCGGCAGCCTTGAAATTTGGCACCTTTATATAGCCGTTAGCCTAAGTTCTGTCTTCAAAGCCTTTCAGTTGCCCGCCTATACGGCTTCGACCTCTTTATTCGTGCCGAAAAAACACCTACCTCGCGCCAGCGGCATGGTTCAGTCAGGACAAGTGTGCGCCCAACTAATCTCGCGCCTGCTGGCAGGAGTCTTGCTTGGAGTTGTCCAGCTTCAAGGTGTCATTTAAATTGACTTTGCGACCTTCCTCTTTGCCGTAACCACCCTATTGCTCGTTCGTTTTCCAGACGCTAAAACTTCTGCTGTCCCAAAAGAGGGGAAAGCTTCTCTCTGGCGCGAGGCAATTGAAGGCTGGACTTATATTGCCGTTCGACCCTGACTTTTAGCGCTGCTGATTATATTCGCCATCAATAACTTTGTTCTGGGACTGATTGAGATATTATTCACGCCACTGGTACTTTCCTTTACTTCTGTCACCGTTCTCGGAACCATTCAGTCGCTCGGCGGTGCGGGGATGCTGCTGGGCGGCGTGGCGATCAGTATTTGGAGAGGCCCCAGACCTTTGCTCCGTGGCGTATTTGGTTTCGCCTTTCTCAGTCAACTGTGTGTATTAGCATTGGGATTGCGCACTTCCGCAGCACTTTTCGCCCAGGCTAACTTCTTGTTTTTATTCAGCGTGCCTTTCATCAATGGCTATTGTGATGCCATCTGGATACGAAAAGTTACTCCCGATATTAAATGCCGGTTATTTGCCAGAATCAACATAATTTGTTGCTCATGTATCCCCCTCGCTTATGTTGTTGCATGCCCCCGGGCAGACCGAATCTTTGAACCTTTAATGGCGGCTGACGGTTTATTGGCAGGAAGCATCGGAGAAATCATTAGCGTGGGGCAGGGTCGTGGCCTTAGCCTGCTATTTATTACGATGGAAGTGCTAGCCATGCTGATAACTGTTGCCGCGTATCGATATCCTCGCTTGCGCTTTGTAGAAGATGAACTGCCCGATGCCATATAGCACTTTTGCAGTCAGCTAAAAATAACTCTCATTAATAAATATCCTGCTGCTGACTGTCGTCTTCATCTGAAGCTTGGAAAAAGATTTACCCTCAACTTTTTCGTCGGGAAAAGGATGGTTGATTAATCCGGCTGCCGCCCGCAGCGATATCTCAAATGCGGCCAAGCAAGTCTTTTTCGCCTGCTGATGCGGAAAACGCTATCGTCGCCGCTGCCAGAGGGCGAAAAGGCTCGCCGGCGCTGCGACACCGACAAGAGCTAGAAGTGCTGCACTGCGTTCAACCGGCCAGTTTCCCAAGCACAGATTGCAACTCTACCGTCTGGGCACGAGCGGCAGGCAGAAATAAATGCGACATTTGCCGCATTTGCCCAGCCTTGAGCTTCGCTTAGCAGTCGTGAGGCCACTTCCCACCGCGTTGAAAGCCGCCGAGAAAAAACTGCTGCATCTTTCTTGGCGGCTTACTGTTAGCTTCCTAAATACTGCACAGCACGCCACCTGATTTTTTGTCGCACTTGTCACACCCAGATGTGATAGTTCAATTTCGTTTGAAGGTAACGGGAGCGTTCGATGAGGCGCATTGCGCCAGACAGCCCCGGCGCTGTGCTGCCAGCACCGGCTCTGCACTCTGTGGCTGTCCAAGGTGCAACAAGGTGCAAAGTCTTTGCCGGTCAGGCAGAGTCTCAACTTGAGAGACTGGTGCCGGTGGCGTCGGTGATGCCGATGGTGCCTGGGGTGCCGATGGTGGTGGTGATGGCCGTAATGGCGCTGCTGCCGGTGGCGGCGGTATCGGCGGTTTCGATAGCCGTCAGTTTTGGTAATACCGGCGGTTCTGGTAATGCCAGTGGTGCCAGTGCCAGTGCTGGAGGTGATGCCCGCAGTACCCAGCGTTGGCGATAGTGCTGGTAGTGCCCAGTGATACCGGCAATGCTGATGGTGTCGGTGGTATCCACTAGTGCCGGTGATGCCGGTGGTTTCAGCGCTGCCAGTGCTTAGCGGTGATGCCGGCGCTGCTATTGTGTTAGCGGTGATGCCGGTGCTGCCCTGCGGTGCCGGTGGTGCCAGTAGTGTCAGCGTTGCCAGCGCCAGCGATGATGCCGATCGTACCTCGGCACCCAGCGTTGGCGGTGATAGCCGTGGTGCCGGTGTTGGCAGCGGTGCCGACGTTGGCGGTGATCCCCAGTGATGTCAGTGTTGGCAATGATGCCAGTGGTGCCGGAGGTGCCAGCGGTGCCGATTGTATCAGTCTTTCCGGTGGTGTCCCCAGTTCCGCTAATGTCGGTGATACTGGCGGTGCCAGCAGCAGCAGTGGTTCCGGCAATGCCGACGGTTTTAGCGGTATTAGCGGGTTCCGGTAGTGCCGGTGATGCCGTCGGTGCCAGTAATGCCGGCGGTTTCGGTAATGCCAGCGGTTCTGTCGGTGCCAGCAGTGCGGTGCGCCCCCACCGGCTGCCAGAACAGCCGTTGGAAATCCGGCCCTGGGGGCTGCGCTCGACAGACGCAAGACACCGGCTCCCGATGCTGCTGGCTGGTTGCAAACAGGCCGAAACGCCAAGGAGAGAGCGACTTGTGGGCTCTCTCCTTGGTATATATTCAGGCTAGCGCATTATAAGGGGCTTGAAGTAGTATTGTAATGCCAAAAAAACAAAATAAACCCCAGCCCGCTTTACCTTGACACATCGGTCAAGCCTCTGTGCCCGGCATTTACATTGTAAATGATTCGTGCCGGACGCGCAAGGGTAAAAGCAAAAAAGGTAAAGCGGGAGGGGTCAGAGGTGAAAACTATGACAGAACCAGCAAAACAGCCAGCCGATTCCGCACATCAGAACAGCACGCCAGCGTTGCGCCTTTGCGCTCACCACTACCGGGAGCTGGCGGAAGGCAGCGCGGTGAGTGACAGCCTGATCGCGCTCAACTTCAGCAGTGCGGAGGATTCTAAAGAAATTGCTAAATTTTTAGGTTGGAAGGACTACCGGCACGTGCCGGGATGGGTGGTGCGCGGCGTGAGCCCGGAAACGGGGGAGCCTTGTGGCTTCGGGCAGTTCAAGCCCGACGAGAAGCTCGTGTTCCCAGACGGGCGAGAGGCCAAATACCTGACGCCGAAAGCGGAATATGACGGCATCTGCCTCAAAATGGAGGCGGGCGACTACTGGCAGAAGGTGCTGGAAGACCCCGCAACGCCGGTGCGCATCGCGGAGGGGGCCAAAAAGGCGGCGTGCTCGCTGTCGCACCAGCCAGAAGTTCCGTGCATCGCCATTGCCGGCATCGATATGGGCAGCCCCAAGGGGGGCAGGGGGGTTAAGCTGACCCCGCTGCTGGAGAAGTTCGCCGTGCGCGGGCGTCCTGTCGAGCTGTGCTTCGACGCGGATATCGCCAGGAAAAAAGCGGTGCAAGAGGCCCTCACTCACCTGGCGGCAGCCTTCAAAAAAGCCGGGTGCGTCGTCAGCGTGCGCGTGTGGGACGAATCGCTGGGGAAAGGTTTAGACGATGCAGTCGCTCAGCACGGCTGGGAGATATTTATGGCACAGTCCGACGAAATCAATTACAAAGAGTGGGTGCGGCGGCTGGAGAAACAGGTCGCCCCTCGCCCTGGCGGGAGCCAGCAGGGGCGCAACAAGCAGAGCGTCCCGCCGGCTGACACGGCGGGCGCGGAAATCGCGGAAGAGTACCGGGGCAAGCTCTGCTACTGTGACGACTTCAAATCGTGGATGGAATACGCCCGCCAGAAGGAGGGGTGCTGGCAGCTTGTCAGCGACACCGTTGTGGAAGCGATCGTCCACGCAGCCCTCAAGGCCAAAGGCATCACCGGCATAGGGGGCATCAAAGCGTACCACGCCAACGTCATCCACGCGATGCGGTGCGAGTTGCTGGTGGAGCGGTGGGAGGAGCACCGGAACCTCATCCCGTTTGACGATTGCGTCTACGATCTCGAAACCAACCGAGCGCACGAGCATTCGCCGGGGTTCCGGCTGCTCTGGAAACTGCCGCACAAGTACAAATCAGCTGACTTGGCTGCCAGCTTCCCCGCCATAGACGCATGGCTGTCCGAAGTGACCCAAGGCGATTTCGCTTGCAAGCAAATCCTCGTGCACTTCGCGGCGGCGGTGGTGCGGGGGCGTGCGGACTTGCAGAAATTCCTGTTTATCCAGGGCCCTGGAGGGACGGGCAAAGACACCTTCACCGCGCTGCTGGAGTCCCTGGTCGGCACCGAGAACACCTGGAGCGGCAATCTCGAATCCCTCGAAGACAAGCACGACATCGCCATGCTGGTGGGCAAGCGGCTGGCAGTCTTCCCCGACCAGAGCAAAACGCCCAAAAACATAGATAACTTCAAAGCCCTGACCGGGCAGTCGCCTTTAAGAGGGCGTCGCCTCTACAAGGACGGGTTTAACTTTCGCTTTCAGGGCGTGGCGGTCGTCACGGCGAACTACCCGGTGTTCTATGGCGACAGCGTAAGCGCCTTGATGCGGCGGACGGTCAACCTGTCATTCACCCACACGCCGAAGATCGCTCGCAACCTCCAGAAAGAGTTCGCGCCCGAACTCGGGGCCTTTCTCAGATACCTGCTCACCATCCCTGACGGAAATATCACTCAAGTGCTTACCGGCGAGCGCACCGGGCTTTCCGCCGCTGCCTGGAAAGCGGAAATCCGCTCAAACGCCATCGCCGGTTTTATCAACGACTGGATAGAGCTCGACAAACATGGGGGGATTCCAATTGGCGGCAATAAAGACCAGTATGCCGGTCCGGACGGACTGGACTCTTTCATCACCGCGCTCCATGAATTTACCGCCTGGAAAAAAGCCAACCAGCACGGCGGAAAATATCCAGGAAAACCACCAACTTTATTCGGCGCGATGAATTTGTGGGCGCGTATCAACAACCAGAACCCCAAATCGAAAAATAACTTTAGCAGCGATTTTGAAGAAATGTGCCGCGTCCTGGCGAAAATAAATCCGCTGTGGGAAGAGGTGCGTACAAAACGCACCAGCGCGGGCGTGGTTATGCAGGGAATCCAATTCAAGCCAATTGAGATCGACGGAACAGCACGAGAGCCAGCGTTTCTAGAATTACTGGAGCAAATGGAGCTGCGCCAGCATGTAGGCCCAGACCTGCACAGTGCAGACGGCGATGCAGACCTCAAACGCTTGCAGGATAAGGGGTGTGCTGACATTGCTGACCTTTTGCCAAAAGTTTCTGAGGGAAATCAAATAGCAGCAGAGCCGGCCAGCGATTCCCCAGATGCCGGTGATATCGGCGGCAGCGTGCCAAGCCAGCACAATCCAGATGGGGAAAGCGTTTCAGGTTTGCATCAGAGCCTTCATTCTGGGCACCGAGAAGCTGCACCCACTCCACAGCAGGCACCGGAGGCCGCACCGGCACCGGAGGCCGCACCGGCACCGGAGGCCGCACCGGCACCAGCTCTAACTTTGACCGAAGCTTTGGCCATGCTAAGCGTGCTGCTCTGCCTTCCCACACAGGACGCTAAGGTGCGCGTGGCGTGCAAGGCCATCTTGCCCGCAATAGACGCAAGCAGTGATGCTGGCCAAATTGAAGAGATGGTGAGGGCGCTGGTGGCAGCAGTGGAAGCGGAAATCCCCAGCGACGCCAGCGTTCGGCCCTGGCACCGCTTCCCGCATTACAGCGCTAGCGCCAGCACAGAGAAGAAGAAGAATGCGGCTCTGCGCGTGCGAAATTCTCTGGTCAAAGCTCGCAGCGCGGGCGACTTGTGCAAAGCTGTCTGTAAGTCTGGCGCAGCCGCGACTGAGTGGGTGGCGCTGAACGCTCTCACTCAAGCAGACCGCCAAACCATCTGGGGCGTCCTCAGAGCTTGGCTCAACAGCCTGGAAGCCGAACAGCTCGATCTCTTTGGCGACTGCCAGTGAGCTCGCGCCACGCTTCCGCAGGCAGCGTCTGCTGTATTGGTCGCAGTGCGAGCCAAAACTGCCGGCCCGCCACAGCACGCCCCCAGCGCCCGAGCCCTCAATTGCCTTAACGCGCCCGCCGGTCTCGGTAGCTTTTAGCTGCTGCTGTCCGCAGGTCGGGCGTGCCGGCAGCAGCACTGGCGGTGCTGCTGCAGCTTCGGGCGCTGCGCCTGGCGAATTGGTGCCCGAGATCCAAGGCTCAACGCGGGCCGAGGGTCGCAGTGCGATGCTCACTCTCTGCGCACAGCTCTCTGTGCAAACTTCCGCGAGAGACACGACCAGGCGGCAGCACCTCTGACGCCTGCCCTTCTCAAACACCGGCACCCGCAAAACGCGGGTTCTATTCTTTTCCACTGCCGCGACCTTTTTCTCACCGGTTTTCCTCAGGCTGCAGAGAGAGCCGGCCCGCCTCGGGGGCCAAATTATCCCAGGCAAAGAACAAGTGCGGCATTTGCCGCACTTATTTAGCTTTGAACTTCGTTTGGCAGTCCTGAGCTAACCCCTGTTTCCCAGCGCAGGTTGGTTTGTTTGCCGCACCTGTGAGGCACAGGTGTGACAGTTCGCTCTCGTTTGAAGATGGCGGGAGCGTCCTGCAGCGTCCGCGATAGCCCCGGCGCAGTGCCGGCAGCACAGGCACTGCAGGGGCCAGCTCTACCGGGTGCGAAGTCTTGCAGGGTGCTGTGCAATCCCTAGAGAGAAGGGGGTGCGATTTGTTTGGTCGAAATGGCTTTTGCCTGGGATGACCAGCAAGGTGAAAACCCCATCCTGAAAGGGTTAAGGAGCTTAGCTCCAAGCCTCAAGGGGAGGGAAAGAAGGATGGTAATGGGCCAACCCTAGCCATCCATAACCTTGACAACTGGACAGTTAGGTCGGTGATTAACATGCAATTTGAGTTTACTGCAATACGGATAGCCGAATATAGGATGTACGGGTTGCCGAACCAAGTCCTCCCGTTCAAGTGCCGACCCTACAGCGACCCCACTGTAGAGATTGGTCATCAATGCCCTAAGAGTGCTTAGGCGTTGCGCCTACGGTGAAGCTCGACAGAAAGGCGTCAATGCTGGAAGCCTAATCCGGTAAACGTCGAGCAAGGGGTCATGAGTACGCAAGGAAGGTACGCCTGAACCATCGTGACTCATAACCAGCCGCAATAAGGCTGTTCAAGACTTTTGACAAAATGTCAAAGGTAACGGGAGGCAGCCAATCCAGTATGGACTGCTAAGCACACGCCCAGAAACCCGGTGGAAAGTACCGCTCTAAAACCCTAAACAAATAACTGTTCCGGAACGAAGTAACCCATTTGATGTCTCTTTGGAGGGTCGAGTCCAAGGTAATCAACCAAGATGCAAACTCTGGGAAACCAGGACGCAAATGGGAAGGATGGTGTCAGAAGCGAACGCCCCAGAGAAAGTCACCGGGACATGCAGACAGACACCCGGTTGTAAGGAATGATATTGCTGTAAAAAAGCAATGGACAAGCTATCAAGCCGAATTAACAACTCAGGATGGGATGACTGAAACGCAAGAGTGGAACCAGGTTAACTGGAAGGAAACGGTCGCAACCCGTGTACAAGTTGCAAAAACGGATTTATCAAGCCAGCCGTTGCGTGGTGATACAAAACCAGTTCCTGGGCTGCCAGAAAACCCAGCTTCACGCATGGAGTGCCTCGATGATTGCGGTACGGCGGGTCACACAAGACAACCAAGGTAAGAAGACTGCACAGTGTGGATGGCGTCAAATCGCTGACCCCAAAGCAACGTCTCGCCTTGGTAGGCCAATTGAAACTCACCGGGAAGGCCAAACCGACACGTCGGGTATGGATACCCAAACCCGGTAAGGATGAAAAGAGGCCACTAGGGATACCCGTAATCTACGACCGCGCATTACAAGTCCTGGTACGCTGTGCTCTAGAACCCGAATGTGTTGCCACAGGCTTCTGCTTGCTGGCAAGATCCCCCAGCAGCCGGTCAATTTCTTCGCGCAGCGGCTCGCTGCTCTTGCCAGCGAGCGCTCTTTTAGCTGGCCTTTCAGCTGCTGCAATTTGTCAGGCAGCTGCGGCGGTCGGGACTCCTGTGCCGACTCGACTTCCCGAGCCCCTGGTGCGGCGAATCGATCGCCGTTGCCTCACAGCCGGTCGCGGGCAGCGGTGACGCTGCCAGCAGTCGGTTTCTCGCCGGCAGCTTCCAGCTCCTGCCAAACTTCTGCTTGCAGCAGCGGGGTCAGGGAAGTTAAGGGGCGCAGCACTGACTCGACTGCCGGCGGGTCAAAACCCGCAAGCCGCAAGCTGTCGAGGATTTCTGCAGCAACCAGCCACCGGTACGCCAGGCTTTGCAGTTCTGCCAAACTTTTCCCGGCAATAAGCCTCAAAACTCGCGTGGTTTTCGCGCTACAGCCTGCGGCGCTGAATTTCTCGCGTCGGCCTGCGCTCCTTCACACCACCGCGCCTTAGGCACAGCCAAAGCTTGCTGGACTTTGATTTCCAGCAGCTTCAGCTCTTGGCGCTCATCCTCGGACAGCCCCTGATGTTCGGATAGCACCTCATCCTCGGACAGCCCCTCCTTTTCGGACAGCCCTTCATTTTTTGACAGCACCTCATCCTCGGACAGTTCGATATCGCGACCGCCGGTAAATGCCACCAATTGGTCGTAGCTGCAGGTTGCCGAGAGCGGGTGTTGCCTGCTGCGAGTTGCCGGTGTGTTTCTAGAGTTTCCGTTTCGGCTTCCTCCTGCTCTTCCTCCAGCTTACAGCGCAACTGCCGGCACTCCGCCCTTGGCCATTGCGGCCAGTCTTTCTCGCTGTCAAGGACAAAACACAGGGTTTGCTTTGGCCTGGTTAAGGCCACACACCTGATTTGGTCATTGCTGTTTAGTTTCCTCTGGGGGCGTGCCAGTGATGGCGGTGGTGGCTCCCGCAACCGCTTCGCGTTCCGGAGAGCGACTGCGTTTTTGCGCTCAGCTCAAGCTTTCCAAACATTGCTTGACGAGCCAAGTCATGACAGTCGGCGTTACTGCCGCTCCCAGCTGGCGAACCAAGTCCTTTTTAGTGCCAGTGATAGCGTAACTGTCAGGAAAGCCCATTCCCGCCTACAGTTCGTGAGGCTTTGCATTCTGAATTCGCACCGCTCTGTCACTTCATCAATGGTTAGCCCATCCTGTAAATGCTCAACGCCTTACGGCATCAGAGGTAAAAACGGAGATTCGCTGCGTGATTCCCCTTTTTTGTGAACACGAGTGCTCAACGCCTTACGGCATCAGAAGTAAAAACAGCTCCTATCATATGCGCAGCAACATTTCTCTCTAGGCTGTTCGCACAGGCAAAACCAAAAGCTAATTTTTGCTATTATTATGATAGATCGGCATCCAAAAAGTAGGTGACATATTAAATTATCCAGCCATCTCCAGCAAGCCATCAAAACTTTAGTTGAGTCTGCCGCTATGGCGAGGGAGTGACAGTCCCTATGGACGGGCTGCCCGCTCACCAGCTTGTAGAATGCCAAGTAATTGAGGAGCAAGGGGAAGAGGCGAAACAAGTGCGGCAAGTGCCGCACTTATCGAACATCAGCGCTTGCGGTTCGCCAATCAGCAGCGAACCTCATTCATCTTTTCCGCTGCTGCAAACTAGATACTAATATGCTGGGCGGTGAGAGGAATTTGCTTGCTCTGGGTAAAAGAGTCGGGTAGTGCTGCAAGGATTTATCAAGATATCTGAAAATTGATAAAGAGAGCTTATATAAATGAATAAAATACCAAATATCTCCTATATGATTGGAGAGCTTATTAGAGAAGGAAAGAGTTTTTCTGACCAATCTGGCTAGTCTTTGCCTCAGGGTATTATTTTCCCGTTCGCTCTAGGAAGTTTTTCCGGTATCTTTGACAACTGGCTTGTGTCGTTTTTGAGTAAAAACTCTGGAATAAGCACTCCAAAAATCTCTGGAGATAATAGCGCATTTGCGAGCAACTGGTGGGAGCTAATCCCACCTCATCTCTGTTCCCAATCTCCTACAATTTCCTTGGTTAACACATCAATGGCCAGCAGAATCCACTGTTTGTTCCTCTTCTGGCCTACAAATGACCACATTTCATCGCATTGGATCGTCAGCTTGCCTTTTTTTGACTTGACTTGAACTTGTCGAGGTACTGAGGCAAATTTTTGATTGACATAGTATTGCTACCAGCGTAGCGACACCCCCGTGACTATGACAATTCCAGCTAGCGATCTTCTTTCTAAGAAAAGCTTATCTGTCTACTCTTTAGCTTCTTCTGAAATAGGTTGATATCTGGGGGTTTGAACAAACTGCCTGTGAGAATCTCTACATTTAAAGTTTTGCTTAACACTATGGGTATGGCCATTAAAAACGACGTTTTGAGAACCGCAACGGGGACAATTCATGGAGCTGAACCTGGCTCGCTTAGATAAGTAGCATTATAGCACGCTTATCCTTACTATGCAACACTACCTGCTTGAAAAATTTGCGGGAAGCTGGTCAGTGCAAGCCGGCGCAAGTGAAAGCAGCCCAGAAGCGGGGGTGTGAGAAGGGAAATTCCTCTGGAGACTTTTTGATTTCGTCAATCCGAATCGTCACCCCGGCATACTTGCGATATTCCCCATGCCATTTCAAATATTCCTCTGAACCTTCCGGGTATTGCTTTCGCTTGCTTCTCGCTTCCTGTCGAGCCGCGCTTACTTGCTTGGATATTTCTGCCAAATCCGCTTTCGTGAGTTCCCGCAGTTTGACTTGAGCTTGGCGCAAAGCTTCCGGGCGGCTGTTGCCTTCTTGCCGGTGCTGGTAATAGAATATAGAAAACAGCGCTGTTGCCAAGTCATTTACTGACCAAAGTGTGCTGACCGCACTGCGGGCACCGGCACACAAAAAGCCGGTGGAGAGCGTCAAAATATCATCCGTCAGTGCCGGCACCCCCAAACCCGTCTCGCAGCAGGAGAGAAACACATCCGAGAGATTGGGCAGACGCCATGCCGGTGTCATCAGCTGCCCCAAAGTTATACTGCCATCCCCTAATTTTAGCACAGATTCCAGCGGATTGTCAAGGCGAGATTGAGCGTGGTGACAGGAGTGAAGTACCTGGACTTGTTCAGCTAGCCGGCGGTAGTTGTCGCGGGTAGTTTGAGTTTTGCCTTTGAGCCGCCGGCTCTCAGGAATGCCGCACAGCTGAGAAATTTGTTCGCCTTCAAAGCCGGCACACGGGAGGTTGTCTTCCGCATCTTCCACCGTGCCATATTGTAGAACGCTGAGTCGCGTCTCCACCTCGCCGCGATTGGCGCAAAATTCCAAAACTTGACAGCTGGGGGTGTAGCGGATGAGGAATTTGTCACCCAGATATTTTGCGATCGCCCCCAACTCCGAATCCGAGGTGGGAGAGGGGAGAACCGGCAAAGCGGCGAAGGGAATCAGATGCAGCAAGTGGTGAGGCACAATGATGAGTTCTTCAATGCCGGCTAGATGTTCGGCAATCAGCTTGTTAAGTTGAAGCCGGTCAGCCAGTTCCGCTAAGAAAGGACTCATGCGGGTGCGCCACTGTTCTTGCCGGTCAGCTTTCTCAGCTTTAGTTTCACCCTCACCGGCTAAATAGGGCAACAGCCAATTTTTCTCAATCCAAGCGGGCAAAGTTTTGATTCCTTGTCCGGGACAAATGTGCGCCGCAATCTGATTTTGCCGCACCACAAAGATATATGTGTGGCTCTCGGTAGTGTAGAAACTGAGAATTGCAGTTGTAGGCTGACAAATCAGCTGCTGTATGGCAAGCAAATTAGGAGCGTCTACCTTAATTTCACCGGCGAGTACGGGATCGAGGCGTCTGAGTTGTTCCCAGATTTGCAGTTTTTGGGCTTCTAAAGCAGTGATAGTGTCGTTGCGGGCTTTTAGGGCGGCGCGGCTGAGCGTGCCGGTGGCCATTCCCATCAGTTCGCGATTGTTGCCGGCATCCTTTTGAAAGCGCTGCCGGTCAATTTGCTGTTGCAAGCAGTCAAATTGCTGCAATAACTCCTTGACCTTTGGGGGAATTTCGCCACCCGAGTACAGGTCATTACTCGCCATCAAGTCTACCAGGCGTTTGCAGCGGTAGCGCTCGACATATTCAAAAGCTTTGTCGAGTTTGCCGGTGTTGATGCAGGTTTGCACCATATTGTGATACACAGGAATAGCGTTTTCCAGAATTTCCTGCCGGCGGGATTCAGAAGTTGCCCAAGTGCGGCTGGTTTCCACAGCTTCAATAGCGAGGGCGTATGCTTCAATGGCTTCTGCCCAACGCCCCAAATCGAATTCCACATCCCCCAGTTGGCTTGCCGAGGTGAGACAGTTTACAGGAGAAGCGCTGGGGGTGAAGATTTCTAGAGACAATCGGAAACACTCAAGGGCGTGCGAAATCCGCTCAAGCCGAAGGTAGGCAAGACCGAGATTGTATTGGGTTTCTGCCCAATCTAGGGGAAAGGCTTCGCGAGTGCAGACTTCTAAAGATGCTTGTAAGTATTCAATTTGCTGCTCTCGCATCCCCAGCCTACCGTAGAGAATTCCCAGATTATTTTGCAGTGTCGCCCAGTTTTGCGGATATGCCCTCCTGGTCCACACTTGCAAGGCAGCGTTGTAACAGTCAATTGCTGCCTTTAAATTTGATTCCTGGTTGCCTGTGCGGCGATCGCTGTAGGCAAGACCCAAGTTAATTTGGACTAAAGCCCACTGTTCGGGCATTGTTTCCAGAGTGGCAACTTCCCGTGCAGCCTCATAGCAGTGAATCTCTGACTCCATATTGTCGGTTCGATCTCCCACGATGCGGCGGCGGTAGGCATTACCAAGATGGCATTGGAGCATGACCCAATTTACAGGGAAGGCTTCACGGTTAAGGACTTGCAGCGCCGCTTGGAAGTAGTCGATTGCCAATTCTCCGTTCTCAGCCGGATCGCCTTTAATCCGATTACAGTATGAAAGTCCCAGACCTTCTTGAATGCTTATCCAATCCTGGGGAAACGCCTCACTGGTACAGATTTGCAGAGCATCTTGGTAGCAGCGGATGGATATCTCTAAATTCTCAGCGGGGTTGCCGCTAACCCGTTCTCGATAGAACTTACCCAGATTGGCTAGGGAATTACCCCATTGTTCAGGAAATGCGTCGCGGGTACAGACAAGCAGTACCTGATTGGCAAGAGCGATCGCCTGTTCTATATTCTGTGCGCGTTCGCCTTCCAGCCTTTCAGAGTAGGCAATTGCCAAATTGTTTTGCAAGTCACCCCACAGGGCGGGAGACGATTCAGGGGTACAAACTCGCAAGGCGTTGCCATAACAGTCAATCGCCTTCTCTATGTTTGACCGGCGATCGCCGTAAATTCGTTTGCTGTAGGCGATAGCCAAGTTACTTTGACAACCTGCCCATTCTTCCGGCAATGCTGTAAATACAGGGAGAATAACCTCATAACCAGCGATGGCAATTTCTATGTTTGTCGCTCTGTTTCCCTTGGTAAATTTAAACATCATATCGTTGAAACCGGGCAGGAATACTGCCATCATCATAGGTTCTGTTGGCCACAACTCAGGAGCTATTTTAGATGGATCAGTCGTTTTCATTATGCCAGAAACCCGAGCGAATTTTTCTGGATCTACTTGAGACTTGATATACGTCCCTACCAAACGCAAGCAGCGAATAAAATTATTGTCCAGCTTGTCTAGGTTTGCTTCTAGTAACGGATATACTTCTGTTTCGTCTTCACTCGCACCGATTTGCCCTAATAACTGGACGATTAAATCTACAACTTCATCATCAGGTTCAAATTTCAGCGCTTCTGCCAAATTCGCAGCAATATGCATTAAAAAGTTAGCTTGATCCCGTTCGCCCTTCTCATTTAGTAGCCTTGCTACCTGTACCATAGTCTTGACCAAACCGGCATCAATCAGATGTTGCTTAGCCCTCAAAACATTTAGTTCCTGGCCACTCCCACATTCGAGGAGCGCTTCAATCAGCTTTAAATACGCTTTTTGGCGTTTGCTGACCTTTTTAGGTTGTTTAGAATCGAATCCTTTTGCCATATAGATTGCTCCTAACAGTGCTGCAAAACTTTTTCGCGCGTGCGGACTCACCTGGCTGAAACGCTTCCCTGTCCGCTATTTCAAACTTCTCGCAAATTCTCAGACACCAATTCTAAATGATTTGTGATAACCTCTTTCTTTTCTTCCCTTGGCGCTCTACCCAACGGGCAAGCCGCTTCGCGTCTATGGCGTCTTGGCGGTTTATAAAAAAATAATTTCCCCAACTCCATTAGAACCGCTATAGCTTCTCGCTCGTCACAACACTCACCTCATGTCAACCCCATATTCTCCCAGCTTCTCCAGCAACTCTTCAGCCAAATCCAGCAACGAAATCTCATCCTCACCCCCATCCTCATCGCTCGAATCCCGATTCATCCCCCCACCCCCAGCACTAACCCCACCGGCTAAGACATTCTTGACAGCAAAAATCCGCTCATCCTCTTCAGAAAGACTCAAGCATCTTTCCAACTCAGCCGCAATTTCTGAAATC